>JANYBQ010000223.1 GCA_025360705.1 Betaproteobacteria bacterium
GACTGGCAGCCCTACGCCGAACAGATGCTGCAGGTGTTGGGCAACCAGCCCCTGCTGCACAACCGTTATGCGGCAACCCACCCGGAACTGGCTGGTTATGCACCCAAGCCGCATTACCGGCCGCTGACCAAGTTCGAGAAAAGAGGAATCGGCCTGGGTCATGGCGTGTCGGACCTGATATTTCACCGCGTGTGAAGCAGGCGGCGTTACCGACCCGCGACGGAGTCAGCGCCAGTTGTGTCTCGCTGCCGGACGGGCCGTGGCCCACCATCACCGACTTCCTGGTGCAGCGGTTCGCGCACCAGCCGCGCGGGGTCTGGCTACAGCGAATTGGCGCTGGCGAGGTGGTGGATGAATACGGGGTCGCGGTAACCGCGCAGCGTGCGTACCAAAGTCACATACGGGTCTACTACTACCGCGGTCTGGTCGATGAGCCGCGTATTCCATTCGACGAGACGCTGCTGTTCCAGGACCAACATCTGGCCGTGGTCGACAAGCCGCATTTTTTGCCGGTGATGCCGTCTGGCCATTACCTGCAGGAAACCGTGCTGGTACGTCTGAAACGCAAACTCGGCATCGACACCATCGTGCCGATCCACCGCATCGACCGCGATACCGCCGGCGTCGTGATGTTTTCGCTTCAGCCCGGAACGCGCGACCGGTACCACGCATTGTTTCGCCAACACGCCGTGCGCAAGACGTACGAAGCCATAGCGCCGTGGCGTGCCGATCTGCAATTTCCCCTCACGCGCGAAAGCCGGCTGGAACCCGCGACGCATTTCATGCAGCAGCAGGAGGTGCCCGGCGTTGCCAATAGTCTCACGCATATCCGGCTGCTGGAGACCCGCGGGGCACTGGCGCGTTACGCGTTAAGCCCGGTCACGGGGCATCGGCACCAACTGCGTGTCCATATGGCCGCGCTGGGGCTGCCGATACTGAATGACGGCATCTATCCCGAGCTCACGCCCGAAGGCCGGACCGACTACGACCGCCCCTTGCAGCTATTGGCAAAATCGATTGCATTCAGTGACCCGCTGACCGGCCTGCCGCGGCGTTTCGACAGCCTGCGCCAACTTGCGCTGGCGTAGGCGGTCAATACGCATGGGCCAGCTGGCTCACGGTGGCCACCAATACGATGCCCAATAAAAGCCAGGCGATTTGGGCTGCGGTTTGCCAGGCGCTCAGGCGGGTTTGCAACTGTGGAATCAGGTCGGCCAGCGCCACGTATACAAAACTGCTGCTGGCCGCCACGAGGAAATACGGAAGATAGTCCTGCAGGCGCTCCACCAGCCAGAAGCCGGCCACGCCGCCGATGGCAGTGACGGCACCCGCCATCGATACCTTGATCAGCGCAATGCGCCGGTTGCCGGACCCGGCGCGCAGCACCATCAGGTCTCCCATATGGTGCGGCACTTCGTGGGCCAACACGGCCAGGGACGCGATTACGCCGAGCCGCGTATCCGCGACAAAGGCCGAGGCGATCAACATGCCGTCGCCGAAGCAATGCACGCTGTCGCCCGCGAGCACGGCCCAACTGCCGGCGAACGGGGGGCTGGCCGGCAACCCCGGCTGATCGCCGGGGCCGTGGCCATTGCCGGGCTCGTGGTGGTGCTCGGGGTTGTTCGCGTAGTGCGGATGCCTGCCCGCTTCTACCTGGTGGTGTTCGTGTCCGTGGTGCCACAACTCGGCCTTGTCCAGCAGAAAGAAGAACACCAGGCCGGCCAGCAACGCGATAAACAGGTTTTGCGCGCCGATCTGGCTTTCAAAAGCTTCGGGCAACAGATGCATGAAGGCGGTGGCCAGCAATGCGCCGGCAGCCAGGCTCAGCATGTGCTGCGTGTAACGCGCCAATGCACCAAAGCTGAGCAGCGCCGCAATCCAGACGCTGCCGATTCCGGCGGCAAGCGTCCCCATCAATATCGAGACCAACGTCATGACTTTGTATACCAAGCTATAACGTTCCAGTTTCGCAGATTTACAGTCGGTTACAGGGTTAGCCCCGATACAGCGCGGATGCACAATGTCCGATATCAGTGATCGAAGTCCACGCCGCGTGGCCAACTGTCAGTCACAATGAATTTCGGTCATCACCTGGAACCATCCATTCGCTCTTAACCATGGCAAGCCAGCGCGCCGCACCACGTACACGAACTGTTGTTTTCGTCGCGCTTGTCGCACTGGTACTGGAAGTCGCTGCCTGGTGGTGGATCGGCACCTTGACCAGCAGTAGCGCGGCAGCGTTCGCGGTGTCGCTCGGAATGTTGGGCATGGCGCTCGCGCTGGCCATCATCTGGCTGCTGCTGCGTACCAACCGCCTGGGCTTGCTGGAACTGCAACACGCAAGGACCGCCGCGGCGCGCGCAGTCGAACATGAACGCGCCACCCAGCAGGCGCAACGCGAAGCCGAACAGGCCAGTGTGTTGCTTGTCACGGCACTGGACGCGTTGCCGATCGGCATTGCTATCTTCGACCAACACGACCGGCAGGTAATTCGCAACCACTACCTGGACGAGCTTTTTCCCGGCCTGTACATACCCGAGAGCCCCCAGGAAACCCTTGTTACCATGCTGCATCGGGAACTTGAAATGGGTGTACCGCCCGAAGAGGTGGAGCATAAAGATGAATGGATCGCGCAACAGCTGGCCGAACGCGGCTCCCATGCGCAACCGATTTTGCAGAGACAGGCGGATGACCGCTGGATTCACACCTACGAAGTTCGAACCCCTCAAGGTTTTACCGTGGTGGCCCGCGCCGAGGTTACCGACCTGGTTCGCAAGGAGCAATTGCTGGCCCAGGCCAACGAACAGTTGTCGCTGCAGTCGGCGACCGACGGTCTGACCGGCATTGCCAATCGCAGACGGTTCGACGAGACGCTTGCCACCGAATGGCTGCGCGCCTCGCGCAGCGGCAATCCCCTGAGCCTGCTGATGGTGGATATCGACCATTTCAAACTTTTCAACGACCACTATGGGCACCTGGCCGGAGACGAATGCCTGCGCCGCGTAAGTCACGTGTTGTCGGCATGTGTACGCCGCGCGGGCGAAGTTCTGGCCCGTTACGGAGGTGAAGAATTCGTCATGTTGATGCCCGGTGCCGACGTTGCGCAGGCCGTGGCCATGGCCCAACGTTGCCTGAACCGTATCGAACAGGACGCCATACCCCACGGCTCGTCGTCCACCGCGCCACATGTCACCTTCAGCATTGGAATCGCATGGGTGATACCCAGTGCTTCGGACGACGCCGAAACTCTGGTAAATGCCGCCGACACCGCCATGTACCGGGCCAAGATGGCCGGACGCGCGCGTTATGAAGTCGCCGATATCGCCGATTGGGAAATCGACAAGGACGCGCATCGCACGCGCCCTGCCCGCCTGATCTAAAGGTCGTGAATCTTCTTCTCAAGCCCCAGGTTTTTCTTAATGGGCCTTGTCCCAGTTCGGCCCGAAACCTATTTCCGCCAGTAGCGGCACCTTGAGTTCGGCGACCGACGCCATCAAGCGCGGTATCTCCACCCGCACCCATTCGACTTCGGCCCGCGGCACTTCGAACACCAGTTCATCGTGCACTTGCATGATCATCTTGGTGCCGCGTTGCTGCGCATCCAGCACTTGCTGCACCTTGACCATGCTGAGTTTGATCAGGTCGGCGGCGGTCCCCTGCATCGGCGCGTTGATGGCCTGGCGTTCCGCTCCGCCGCGGCGCGGACCGTTGGGCGAATTGATCTCGGGCAAGTACAGCCGCCGCCCGAACACCGTTTCCACGAACCCCTTCTCCTTGGCGCTCATGCGGGTTTCGTCCATGTAGTTTTTCACACCCGGGTAGCGCTGGAAGTAGCGCTCGATATAGTTTTTGGCCGCCGTATTGTCGATCGACAGGCTGCGCGCCAGACCATAGGCGCTCATGCCGTAGATCAGGCCGAAGTTGATCACCTTGGCGTACCGGCGCTGCTCGCTGCTGACCTGGTCGGGCGCCAGGCTGAACACCTCGGCGGCGGTGGCGCGGTGCACGTCCATGCCTTCGGTAAAGGCGCGCAACAACGCCGCGTCCCCGCTGATATGCGCCATGATGCGCAACTCGATCTGGCTGTAGTCGGCGCTCGCGATCACACTGCCCGCAGGCGCGACGAAAGCCTCGCGTACACGCCTGCCCTCGGGCGTGCGGATCGGGATGTTCTGCAGATTCGGATCGTTGCTCGACAGACGCCCGGTCACCGCGACGGCCTGCGCGTAATGCGTGTGCACGCGGCCGGTGCGCGGCAACATCAACAGCGTCAGCTTGTCGGTGTAGGTTCCCTTGAGTTTGGACAGTCCGCGATGCTCGAGTATCTTGGCCGGCAAGGGGAAATCCTCGGCCAGTTTTTCCAGCACTTCTTCATCCGTACTGGGCGCCCCGGTAGCGGTTTTCTTGACTACCGGCAGTCCCAGTTTGGTGAAGAATATTTCACCGATCTGTTTCGGGCTGCCGAGATTGAACGGTTGACCCGCCAGCGCGTGGGCATCGGCTTCGAGCTGCATGATGCGTTGCCCCAGCTCATGGCTTTGAGTGGCCAGCGTGGGCGCATCGATCAACACCCCATTGCGCTCTATGCGGTACAGCGACTCGCTGCTTTCCATCTCCAACTGGTAGATGAAACGCAGGCGTTCGTCGGCTTCCAGTTTGGGCCACAAGGCGAGATGCACGTCCAGTGTCTGGTCCGAGTCTTCACAGGAGTATTCCGCTGCCTTGGCCACATCGACCTGGCTGAACGGGATCTGGTGCGCGCCCTTGCCGCAGATGTCTTCGTAGTCGATGCCGCTGCGCCCCAGGTGGCGCTCGGCCAGACTGGCTAGGCCATGCGGCTTGTGCACCTCGAGCACATAACTTTGCAGCATGGTGTCGTGTGCATAGCCCTGAACCTCGATGCCGTGATTGGCAAACACATGCCGGTCGTATTTGACGTGTTGCCCGAGCTTTTTCTTGCTCCCGTCCTCGAGCCAGGGCTTGAGCCGGGCCAGCACTTCGTCGAACGGCAACTGCGCCGGCGCGTCCGGCCCCGCGTGGCGCAGCGGGATGTACGCCGCCTCGCCCGGCTTCACACTGAAACTGAGGCCGACGATTTCGGCGCGCATTTCGTCCAGCGAGGTGGTCTCGGTATCCACCGCCGCCAGTTCAGCCGCTTGCAGCCGCGCCAGCCAGTCGTCGAACATATCCCAGGTAAAGATGGTGTCGTAATGCAGGTTGGTGGCCTGCCTGGTACCGCTCAGGTCGGGTTCATCGGACCGGCCGACGGTGCCGCCTCCACCGCGCTTGCTCCGGTTTTCCTCGATCAATTCGGGCGGCACGTCGTGCAGGACCAACTGCTTCACCAAGCCTTTGAAGCCGTACTTTTCGCTGAACGACTTGAGCGCCTCGGTGTCTTGTCCGCCAATGGTAATGGCCTCCAGCGACGGCAGGCCCGCGATGTGCCCGGTCAAGTCGCAGTCGATCTTGATGGTCAGCAGTTCGCGGCCTTTGGGCAGCCAGTCCAGCGCATTGCGCAGGTTCTCGCCCACGACACCCTTTATGTCGGACGCACACGCCACCAGCGCTTCAAGCGAACCGTATTCCAGCAGCCATTTCACGGCCGTTTTCGGGCCCACCTTGGGCACGCCCGGCACGTTGTCCACCTGATCGCCCACCAGCGTCTGGTAGTCCAGCATCAGCCGGGGCGGCACGCCGAATTCAGCCTCTACACCGGCGACGTCGCGCCGGCGGTCGTTCATGGTGTCGATCACCGTGATATGTTGGTTGACCAACTGGCTCAGGTCCTTGTCCCCGCTGGAGATGATGACTTCGATGCCCTGCTCGGAGGCGGTATGGGCCAACGTGCCAATCACGTCGTCGGCTTCGACGCCAGGCACGTCAAGCACTTTCCAGCCCAGCAGCCGCACAACCTCATGGATCGCCGGAATCTGGCTGCGCAGATCGTCCGGCATCGCAGAGCGGTTGGCCTTGTAATCGGAATACAGCGCGTCGCGAAAAGTCGGGCCGTGAGCGTCGAACACACAGGCCGCGTAGTCGGCGCGTACGTCTTTGCGCAGCTTCTGCAGCATGTTGATCATGCCGCGTATGGCACCGGTGGCGGGGCTGGCCGGGTCGCCCGGTACCGCGCGCAAATCCGGCATCGCATGGAAGGCGCGGTACAGGTAACTGGATCCATCGACCAGCAACAAGGTCCTGGGTTGTGCCGCCGGCGTTTCAAAGGGGTGGGTCATTTCGCTCATTCAGTGCCTTGTGCTGCGCACTCCGCTATTCGGCTCTTGGGAACGGCCCGGCAGTGCATATGCTTCCATTTTGCCTGCCGCCGCCTCGGGGACGGTGGTTCTACAATCGTCGCATGCCCCGCACTCCTTTTTTCACGCCGTTTCTACTGTCCGTTGGCCTGGCCGCAATTCTGCCCGCCGCAGCCCAAACACCGCCGCCCGACAGCAAACCCGCGACCGCTGCGGCGGCGACGCTGAACACACCGACCGATAGCCGGATCGAGCGCATCCATATCGAGGACTCGGGTTCGCGGATCGACGAATTGCGAGTAGGCGGTGAAACCCGGACCATCACGGTTGCGCCCAAGGGCGGCATGCCTCCCTATGATGTAGCGCCGACCACCGCCAATCGCGGCCCGGCCACCACCGAGCGCAGCAGCGCCGGAGCGGCGGGAGGCACCCGTACCTGGAAAATCCTGGGGTTCTGAGTTTTTTCATGGCGGTATACACCGAGGTCTCGTTCGACGAAGCCAGCAGCCTGATACAACGACTTGACCTGGGGCAGTTGCAATCCATGCAAGGGTGTCCTGGCGGAATTGAAAATACCAACTATTTCGTCACCACCGACCAGGGCGAATTTGTTTTGACGCTGTTCGAGCGCCTGAGTTTCGAGCAGTTGCCGTTTTACCTGGGGCTAATGAAACATCTTGCGTCGCGCGGCATTCCGGTGCCCGACCCGGCCGCTGACGGTTCCGGCACCTACCTGCACACGCTTAAAGGCAAACCGGCCACGGTTGTGAACCGTCTGAGCGGCAGCAGCGCGCTGGTGCCCACGGCAGCCCACTGCGCTGCGGTTGGCGCGATGTTGGCGCGTATGCACCTGCAAGCGCTCGACTTCGACTTGTGCCAACCCAACATGCGCGGCCTGAGCTGGTGGAGTGCAACCGCGGCGCTTGTTTTGCCGCATCTGGACGCAGGGCAAAGTGCCCTGATTCAAAGCGAACTGGCCTATCAGAATCACGTTGCCCGCTCGGCGCATTACGCGGCCCTGCCACGCGGCGCGATACATGCCGACCTGTTTCGCGATAACGTGTTGTTCGACTCCGCAGCGGCGCCGTCGGAGGACAATCCTCCACCCCGCCTCAGCGGTTTTTTCGACTTCTACTTCGCGGGTGTGGACAACTGGCTCTTCGACATCGCGGTCTGCCTGAACGATTGGTGCGTGGACCTTGAAAGCGGCGTCGGGGACGGAGGGCGTACCGACAGTTTCCTGGCCGCCTACGACGCGGTGCGCAAACTCACGGCCTCCGAACGCGCGCTGCTTCCCGCGATGCTGCGCGCGGGCGCGTTACGCTTCTGGATTTCGCGGCTGTGGGACTTTCATTTGCCCCGTGAGGCGTCGATGCTCAAGGCCCACGACCCGGCACATTTCGAGCGTGTATTGCGCCAGCGCCTGGCCCCCACTGTGACTTTATAAAGGCCTGCACCGCCCAATGAAACTTAACATCGTTCCCGCGCGTGCCGGAATTCAATGGGTCAAATTGGGCATCCGGACATTCATGCGGCAACCGATCGCATTGTCAGGCCTGTTTTTTATGTTTCTGGCCGTCATGTCGGTGGCCGGCATGGTGCCGGTGATCGGGCTGGCGCTCGCGCTGGCCTTGTTGCCGGCCTGCACGCTGGGCTTGATGGCCGCAAGCAAGGAAGCCATGACAGGCAAGTTTCCCATGCCCACGGTATTCGTAAGCGCTTTTCGAGCCGGACGGCAGCAACTGCGCGCGATGATGGTGCTGGGCCTGCTGTACGGCGCGGGTTTCTGGGTCGTGATGGGTATTTCGGCTCTGTTCGACGGTGGCAACTTCGCCGGCCATTACATGGCCGGCCAGATGCCGACACTGGAGATGACGCAGCAACCCGGCACCCAAATCGCGATGCTGGTATTCATGGCTTTGCAGTTGCTGCTTTCCCTGATGTTCTGGCATGCTCCTGCGCTAGTGCATTGGCACCAGGTGCCGCCGATCAAAAGCGTATTTTTCAGCCTGGTGGCGTGTATGCGCAATTTTTGGGCTTTTACGCTGTTCGGACTGATATGGATGGCAATACTGATTTTTATCGTTTTGCTGATTTCAATCGTCGCCAGCCTGGTGGGAAATCCGCAGGTCGCGGGTTTGGTGCTGTTGCCGGTCTCGATGCTCATCGCGGCCATGTTTTTCACCTCGACTTACTTCAGCTTTCGCGATTGTTTTGACACCGGTCCATCGACTCTCCAGGAGACAATCCCATGACCCAGCATAGTTTGCGCAACCGTTCCGAGAAAGAGTTGTTGTGGTACCAGCGGCGCGGCTTCCTGGGCGCCGCCGCCGCGTGGGCGGCCGCCGGCGGTTTTGCGGCGGCCCATGCGCAGCAGCGCAGCAATATCGTCGAACTGGTCGGCGATGCCCAACTCAATGGAGCCCGGCTGCTGCCGCTGCAAACCATACAGACCGGCGACGACATCGCCACCGGGCCCGGCACCAGTTTGATTTTTGTAGTCGGAAACTCTTCGTTCAAGGTACGCCAGAACTCGCGCTTGTCGGTAGAGCGCGGGGATTCGTTGAATGCGGTCAGCCTGCTGCGGCTGATAGGTGGCGCGGTTGTCAGTGTCTGGGGCAAAGGCCCCAAACGCCAGATCGTTACGCCAACGCTGACTGCGGGTATTCGGGGCACCGGCGTGTACACCGAAATTTTTGCGAACCAGGATAACCGGAGTTATTTGTGCAATTGTTATGGCACCGTTGAAGTAGCCGATGGCCCGGACAGCATTACCAGCAGCACTTCCTACCACCAGTCGTTCTGGGGCGAAGTGCAGCCCAGGGAAGGACGTTACCTGACGCCTGCCGCGGCCATCAACCATGGCGACGAAGAACTGGAATATCTGGCCCGGCTGGTAGACCAGCGCACCGCCTGGCAAATCCTCGGTTACAAAGGCGTCAGGGACGGCAAAGGCTACATGGAAGACAAATCGGGCCAGATGCACCCGGCGCAGATGATCGGCAGGTAATCGGCCCCCGCCCCCAGCAGGCCTTCAGGGCACCGGCGTGAGTTTTGCCACCGAAAGCGCCAGCCACTTGACTCCGTGGCGCGGAAATTCGATTTGCGCCCTGGCATCGTCGCCCGAACCCTCCAGCGTCAGCACCGTTCCCTCGCCGAACTTGGCATGGAACACTTTCATGTTGGCGCGTAATCCGTGTGCCGCGGGCGCTTTCTGAACCGGCGCATCGCCCAGTCGCTTCGTGGAAAAATCGCGTCCCGACGTTGCCGAACGCTGGTAGTTGTAGTCGTGGCCAAAGCTGCCGGTATGGCCGGCGTAAGAGCCATAACTGGAATGTTTGGGTGTGATCCATTTCATGGCCGCCTCGGGCAACTCGTCGAAAAACCGGCTCTTGATGTTGGAACGCGTCTGCCCGTGCAACATGCGGGTTTGCGAATGGCTCAGGTACAGGCGTTTGCGTGCCCGGGTAATCGCCACATACATCAGGCGGCGTTCTTCCTCCAGCCCGTCGACGCTGCCGATCGAATTCTCATGCGGGAACAGGCCCTCTTCCATGCCGGTAATAAAGACGCAGTCGAACTCCAGCCCCTTGCTCGAGTGCACCGTCATGAGCTGGATCGCGTCCTGCCCGGCCTGGGCCTGGTTGTCGCCCGACTCCAGCGTGGCATGGGTCAGGAAGGCGGCCAGCGGCGACTGCGTCTCGCCGGTGTCGGCATCCGGAGGCGGCGCCAGCTCATCCACCGGCAGCGCAACGGCGTCACGACCGAAACCTTCCTGGGTCACAAAACTTTCCGCCGCATTGACCAGCTCCTCCAGATTTTCGATGCGGTCGGCGCCTTCGCGATCGGCCTTGTAGTGTTCGATCAAACCGCTGTGATCCAGCACCAATTCGATGATCTCGCGCAGCGAGAGGCCCTGGCTCTGGGTGCGCAAGCTATCGATGCCCGCGATGAACGCTCCCATGTTCGCCCCCGCCTTGCCCAACACCGAACCGACGGCGTCGTGCAGCGACCCGCCCGACACACGCGCCGCGTCCTGCACCTGCTCCAGGCTGCGCGCGCCGATGCCGCGCGGGGGAAAATTGACGACGCGCAAAAAGCTGGTGTCGTCACCCGGGTTCTCCAGCAGCCGCAGATAGGCCAGCGCGTGTTTGATTTCGGCCCGCTCGAAAAAGCGCAGCCCGCCATAAACGCGGTACGGCATGGCGGCATTGAACAAGGCGGTCTCGATCACGCGGCTTTGCGCATTGCTGCGGTACAGCACCGCGATCTCTTTTCGCTGATAGCTTTCTGCCCCCACGCTTGCCACTTCGTGTGCTGCGCTGCCCCCCCTGGGGGCTTTCGCCCCTTGGGGCGGCCCGGCGTTGCTCCCGTCGCGCACCAGCCGGCGCATCTCCTCCACCATCCACTGCGCTTCAGCGAGGTCGCTTAGGGACTCATGGACCCGTACCGGCTCGCCCGGTCCCTGGTCGGTGCGCAGGTTCTTGCCAAGGCGTTTGTTGTTGTGGCTGATCAGCGCATTGGCGCTGTCCAGGATGTTGCTGTAGCTGCGGTAGTTCTGCTCCAGCTTGATCTGGTGCTGCACGTTGAACTCGCGCACGAAGTCGGCCATGTTGCCGACACGCGCGCCGCGAAACGCATAGATGCTCTGGTCGTCGTCGCCCACCGCCAGCACACTGCCGGTCGGGCGAAAGTCGCCGTCCAGCGCAATCGTTGCGCCTGACCCGGCCCCGGCCAGCATCTTGATCCAGGCGTATTGCAGTTTGTTGGTGTCCTGGAACTCGTCTATCAGGATATGGCGAAAACGCCGCTGGTAATGTTCACGGATCGGATCGTTGTCGCGCAGTACTTCGAAGCTGCGCAACATGAGCTCGCCAAAATCGACCACGCCTTCACGCTGGCATTGCTCTTCATATAGCTGGTATATCTCGACCTTTTTGCGGGTGTCGTCGTCGTGTATTTCCACCATGTTCGGACGCAAGCCATCTTCCTTGCAGCCGCCGATAAACCACTGCGTCTGCTTGGCCGGGAAACGTTCATCGTCGATGTTGAACTGTTTCATCAGGCGTTTGATGGCCGACAACTGGTCTTGCGTGTCCAGTATCTGGAAGCCTTGTGGCAACGCGGCCAGTTTGTAATGCGCGCGCAGAAAACGGTTGCACAGGCCATGGAAGGTACCGATCCACATGCCGCGCACATTGACAGGCAACATGGCGGTGAGGCGCGTCATCATCTCCTTGGCGGCCTTGTTGGTAAACGTGACCGCCAACACCCCGGCCGGCGACACCTGGCCGGTGTGCAGCAGCCATGCGATACGCGTGGTCAAAACGCGCGTCTTGCCCGAGCCGGCACCGGCCAGGATCAGCGCGTGTTCGTTCGGCAGCGTAACCGCTGCACGCTGTTCGGGATTGAGATTGGCCAGCAGTGCGCCGGCTGGATTCGATTCGGAAAACATGGCCTGATTGTATGAACCACGCCAATACCAACACGGCTAGAATCAGTCACCGGGCCCAAGCAATTGGGGTCCGGTTTTTTTTTGACTGGAAGCGGGTGCGCCATGGAAATATTCGACTACGAAGACATCTTGTTATTGCCGCGCAAATGCCGGGTGGAGAGCCGCTCCGAATGCGATGCCAGTACCGAATTGGGAGGCAGGCGCTTTCGCATTCCCGTGGTTCCCGCCAACATGAAAACCGTGGTCGACGAAGCCATCTGCGTCTGGCTGGCGGAGCATGGGTATTTTTATGTGATGCACCGCTTCGACCTGGACAACCTTCGTTTCGTGCAGGACATGAAAACCAGGAGCCTTTACGCGTCGATTTCACTCGGCGTCAAAAAACCGGACTACGACACCGTAGACAAGCTGGTGGCACTCGACCTGGTGCCCGACTACATCACGATCGATATCGCGCACGGGCATGCCGACAGCGTGCAGAACATGATCGCCTGCCTGAAAAAAAAGCTGCCGGGCTCGTTCGTGATTGCCGGCAACGTTGGCACGCCAGAGGCGGTGATCGATCTGGAGAACTGGGGCGCGGATGCAACCAAAGTGGGTATTGGTCCGGGCAAGGTCTGTATTACCAAACTCAAGACTGGTTTTGGCACCGGCGGCTGGCAGCTGTCGGCGCTTAAATGGTGCGCGCGCGTGGCGACCAAACCGATCATCGCCGATGGCGGCATCCGCGAACATGGCGACATTGCCAAGAGCATCCGCTTCGGCGCCACCATGGTCATGATCGGCTCCATGCTGGCCGGACACGAAGAAAGCCCGGGCCAGACCGTCGAGGTGGACGGGCGGCTCTACAAGGAGTACTACGGCTCGGCCAGCGACTTCAACAAGGGCGAATACAAACACGTAGAAGGTAAACGCATCCTGGAACCGATCAAGGGCAAACTCGCGCAAACCCTGGTGGAAATGGAGCAGGACATCCAGAGTTCCATCAGTTACTCGGGCGGTAAAAAACTAATGGACATCCGCAAGGTCAACTACGTCACGCTGGGCGGCGATAACGCGGGTGAACATCTGCTGATGTGAGAACGACCGCGCTCGCATAGTTCCTCAGTCAGCGGGCATCCACAAGCCTGTCGGCAGCCACCGCGCGCCCGGCGCAACCTTGTGCGCATCACCGCCATCTCCAAGGTCACGTCTCACATGAAACGGAACGTGACCGCGCCCAGCGGGCCGTAGTCGGCATGGAAGGTGTCGCCCCGGTGCCCAAACAGGGCGCGCGTGAACGAACCCGCGAGAATGATTTCGCCAGCTTGAAGGGACTCGCCGTAGAGAGAAAGCTTGTTGGCCAGCCACGCCACGCCATTCGCCGGGTGGTTGAGCACACCCGCCGCAACACCGGTCTCCTCGATCTGGCCATTGCGGTAAAGCAGCCCTGCAACCCAACGCAGGTCCACGTCCATCGGCCGCACGGGCCGCCCGCCCATCACCACTCCGGCATTGGCCGCGTTGTCCGAGATCGAATCGACAATGGTGCGTATGCCCTTGGTTTCCGGGTCCACACGCTGCATGCGCGAGTCGATGATCTCCATCGCCGGCACCACATAATCGGTGGCGCTCAGCACGTCGAACTGCGTGCAGTTGGGACCTTCCAGCTTCTTGCCGAGGATGAACGCCAACTCGACCTCGACGCGCGGCTCGGTAAAGCGCTCCAGCGGAACATCGGTTCCGCTGTCGAAAAACATGTCGTCGAGCAGCACCCCGTAGTCCGGCTCCGTGATACCGACCGAGCTTTGCATCGCCCTGGACGTAAGCCCGATCTTGTGCCCGACCATGCGTCGGCCCGCGGCCAGTTTCATGGTCACCCATTCGCGCTGAATGGCGTATGCATCTTCGATATCCATGGAGGGAAACTCCAGATGCAATTGGCGGATCTGCACATGGCCTGCTTCAGCGGCCTGCAAACGGATTGCAGCCTGGCGAATGGTGGCGGGGTCTAGCATGGAAGTTCCTCGAATAAATGGAAGATTGGATCAGGGCCGAGAACAGTCGCCTGGTCGCACCGGTCACACACAACGCGCCACCGGCACCGATGCGTCATTCTCGGTCGGCGCAAACGCTACCATAACGGCCCGCCCGATCTTTGGCGCAGGCACCTCGACCAGATAAACCGGAATACGCGGGCGTTCTTCCAGTTCCACTATCGCTGAGGTGTTGGGTGTCTCGAATGCCCGATGGTAGGCAATGTGCATGACGACGAATGAACCTAGATTCCGCAGTTGACGTTATGAAAGTTGCTAAAAGCGTTGTTGCAATTGAGCATTTCCGGGAGTGCCAAGTCACCAATTTGGAACTGCGGCGCAGCACCTTGAATCGGCTTGAAAGCCACGCCAGTGTTGGCTTCTCGCCATTCTCTCCTTTTACCAACTACGTTTTTTAGGTTAATAGCATTCACATAAGTGATGACTGCGTGATGTCGGCGACCCAGGTTATGTTGAACGCGCGACGATCGACGTGAATTACCAGGGACGTGAATACATGGTATGCGTGGCCCTGGCGACGAACCACCACGCGGGCAGGGGTTGATTCAAAGCCAGGGCTTCGCTCTCTGCACGAATGCGCGCAGCCTGTATATCCGCCATCAAACGCGGGTCAGACAGCGCAACGGCCCAAACACGGTCGTCGGCCGCGCGTTCCTTTGCGCGTTGCGACCATTGCCGCAGATCTGCAATCACGCGGTCGGTCCAGCCACGGGTTGCCTCGGCGAACAAGGCCAGCGCCGCAAATACAAAGGCCCACAAAGCCACCCAGGCCATCAGCAGATGCCCGGCCGTCCACGTGCTGACGATTTGGTCGGCGACCACGACCAAGGCGGAAAGCACTCCGGCGAGCAGCATTGCAACCAGACCTTTGCCGCCTTTGAATTGCTCGCCCAGACGCGTGACGGCATCGGTAAGTGTTTCAAGCCGTCTGGCGCCGCCGTGTTCCGTGGGATAACCGGAGTTGATAAAAAAGCGGGTCATGGCGTTCCTTTCAATAGCGAATAGCGCAAACGATTTGGATGCGTACAGTTATATTAGGGTTAACGCGTACGTTATAAAACATTATATTCATGATTGAATATATTCACCAAAATGATTAATTCAGCCATGCGACGCAGTCCCACTTCCACCAATTTCCGCACCCTCGACCTGAATTTGCTCAGGGTGTTCGACGAAGTCATGGCAGAGCGCAGCCTCACGCGCGCCGCGCGCAACCTGTCGCTTACACAGCCAGCGGTAAGTAATGCGCTGCGGCGCTTGCGCGACACACTCGGCGACGAACTGGTACGCCGCAGCGGTCAGGGTATGGAGCCCACGCCTCGCGCACTGGCCCTGTGGCCCGCGGTTCGTGACGCATTAAGGCAGTTGCAGCAATCGCTCGCGCCCGACCGTTTCGTACCGGCAGACGCGGAAAACACTTTCGTGTTGGCGATGGCGGACGCCACCGCCGCCGAACTCATCTCCCGACTGGTGGACATCATCGAGTCCGAAGCTCCCGGGGTGTCGCTGCGGGTGGTTCCGCTGATTACCCGCGACCCGCGTAAGCTGCTGGACGACGAAGCTATCGACCTAGCGGTGGGTTATTTCCCGGCGGTATTGGCGGACCTGACGGCGCGCGCGCAGGTTGGGAAGGCAGTGGCTTTCGACCACCAGCGTCTTTACGACGGCGCATACGTCTGCGTGATGCGCAGCGGCCATCCACTGGCCAGCGGAACTTTCACCTTGAACCGGTTTTGTGCCGCGCGGCACTTGCTGGTGAGCTTCAGCGGGCGTCCCTTCGGTTTTATCGACGAGGCGCTTGCCACCTTGGGCCGTGAGCGCCGGGTGGTACTTACCGTGAACCAGTTTTTCACGGCTGGCCGGGTGGTAGCCAACTCCAACCTGTTGACGGTATTGCCGCGCCATTTTGTTGGCGCGACCGGCATTTCCGATGCGCTGGTATTGCGCGACCTGCCGTTTGCGGTGCCTCCGGTGCATGTGGAGGCCCTATGGCACAGCCGCCAGGGGCCCAGCAGCGCCCACGGCTGGCTACGCCAGGCAATTGGCCGTTGCGTGCCGCGTGAAGGTGAGTGACGTCGCAGTTGGAAAGAGATGCAATGAAAATCCAGCTTTTGTCGGACCTGCACCTGGAAGTCCATCCGCATTTTCTGCCGCAAGCAGCTGTTGGCGCGGACGTTCTGGTGCTGGCCGGCGACATTGGGTCGTACCAAAAAGGCTCGCAACTGGTAGACACCGATTTCGGGCTAGCGCGTTTCTCACCCTTGCACGGCTGGCCTACACCGGTGCTGTTCCTGCCCGGCAACCATGAATACGACAGATTCGACTTCGACGCCACGCATACGCGCCTGCGCGAAACCTGCGAACGGTTGGGAATGGTATGGCTTGAGCGCGAAGTGGTGCTGCTGCACGGCGTGCGTTTTGTCGGCACTACTTTGTGGACCGATTTCGATGCGCTGGGCCCGCATGCCGATGACCCGCGGGCCACGCTTTCGCAGCTACTCAAGTCCCGCGAGAAGGCGTTTCGCGCCGCCAATTTCTACCTGCGCAAAACCGGCAGTACGCGGCATGGCGTTGCGATGCTGGCGCAGGAAGTGCGCGAACAGGCACTGGTTTGCCAGGCCTGGCTGCAGGAGGCGTTGGTGACCCCGTTTGACGGCCCCACCGTAGTCGTAACCCACTTTGCGCCCAGCCTGCGCAGCGCCGACCCGCGTTATGGAATGGCGCCGGGCACGGCCGGGTTCTGCAATGCATTGGACGATCTGTTGGCGCACGCCAGGCTGTGGCTGCATGGCCATCTTCATTCACCCAGCGACTATGTACAGCAGGGCTGCCGCGTAGTGGCCAATCCGCTGGGGTATGCGCGCAAAAATGAGCAGAGCGGGTTCAAGCCGGCATTGCTGATCGACATATCCCCGTAGACAGATCGGCGTGTTGTGCGCGGCTGCGTCCGGGACGGTGTGCCGGTCTACCGTGTGTTGAGCCCGTCAAAACAGGTGCTCAACACCAGTTCGATGATTTCATCATCGCTATGTTGGCCGCCCATTTGCAGGAACTCAAGCACCGGATCGCACGCGCGGGCGTACAGGGTGTAAAGCACCGCGATCGCCGGCAGTTTTCGACTGATCGACCCGTTGGCCTGCGCGGCTTCGATCCAGGCCCCAAGCCGGTCGCTGACCTCCATCAAGCCGTCCATGTAGTGCTTGTTGGCCATCAACGTGGCGCGCAGGCTGGAGTTCTGACTCGGCAACGAAGGCATGTCGCCGGCAAGTTTGACTTCCATGGTCCAGCGCACGGCGGCGCGCAGATTGTCCAGCGGCGAATCTTCTGCCGACAAGGCGCCAAAAAATTCCTGCGCCCTGCGCATCACACGCACCATCGCGGCGGCGGCCAGGTCTTCCTTGCTCGGGAAATGTTTGTACAGGCTGGCTTTTGCAATGCCTACCTTGGCAGCTACCTCGTCCACCGTCATCGCGTCGAAGCCTTTTTCCGCCAGCAGGCGATTCACGGCATGGACGATTGCGTCTTCGCGCACCTTGAGCATCTGCGCCTTGAAGGAAACCCGTGGAGCCAGAGCGGTTGTCATCGGTCGAGTTTAGTCGCTGCCCATCACGATAGCCGTGGCGGCTTGGGGGCAAGCCCTAATGCGATTTGGTGAAGGCTTGGCGATAGCGCTCGATCGTCAGGCCTTCCAGGCTGATTTCCGCGGGCCGTCCCGATATCAGGTCGGCCATGACGCGTCCGGTGCCGGCCGCCATGGTCCAGCCCAACGTGCCGTGCCCGGTTGCCAGGAACAGATTGGGATACGGCGAGCCACCCACCACTGGTGTACCGTCGGGCGTCATCGGACGCAGCCCGGCCCAGAATTCACCTTTGGCCACATCGCCCGCACGCGGAAAAAGATCGGTCAACACATGGTTGAGCGTCGTGCGGCGACCTTCGCGCAAAGCCAGGCTGTAACCGGCCAGTTCGGCGGTACCACCAACCCGGATGCGGTCGCCAAGCCGCGTGACCGCCACCTTGTGGGTTTCGTCCATGATGGTGGATTCGGGCGCGAAGCGGGCATCTTCTATCGGCACCGTGATCGAATAACCCTTGACCGGATAAACCGGCATCCGGATGCCGATGGGCTTCAGCATCAGGGGCGAATAACTTCCCAGCGCCACCAGATACGCGTCGGACGTAAGCACGCCCTGGTCGGTCGCCACCCCGGTGAGGCGCGCGCTATCGCTCAAGATGCCTTTGATGTGGACGTTATATCGAAAATTCACCCCAAGACCTTGGGACAACCTGGCCAGGTTTTGCGTGAACTTGAAGCAGTCGCCGGTCTCATCCCCGGGCAGGCGCAGGGCTCCGACAAACTTCTCCTGCGTCAGGGCCAGCGCGGGCTCGACCGCCAGGTAACCGGCGCGGTCGAGCAGCTCGTACGGCACGCCAAATTGCTTCAGGATTTCGATGTCCTTGCCGGTGCCATCGAGTTGCTTCTGGGTACGGAACAACTGCAACGTGCCCTGGCTGCGTTCATCGTAGCGAATACCGGTGTCGGCGCGCAACTGGCGCAGGCAGTCGCGGCTGTATTCGGCCAGCCGCACCATGCGGCCTTTGTTGACCGCATAACGCGCCTCGGTGCAATTGCGCAGCATTGACAATCCCCAGCGCCACATCGCCAGATCCAGCATCGGCCAGACCACCAGCGGGCTATGCTGCATCAGCATCCAGTGGATGGCTTTGACTGGAACCCCCGGACCGGCCCAGGGGGCCGAGTAACCCGGCGACACTTCGCCTGCATTGGCAAAACTGGTTTCCAGCGCCGGGCCGCTTTGGCGATCGATGACCGTAACTTGGTGGCCCGCTTTGGCAAGGTAATAAGCGCTTGTAGTGCCAATCACACCGCTGCCCAGGATCAGTATTTTCATGCGCCTTCCATTGCGCCGGACCAAAGCATCGGCATGCCGGATATTAACGGGTCGTGCCAGCGCAACCGAGAGCGCTCGAAAGCATGCTTTGGGGTAACATGAAAGCCCGAATTTTCAGGATCTGGCATGGCTGCGCTGAGCCCCTTTCACCTCGCATTTCCCGTCACGTCTCTGGCCCGCGCGCGCGCCTTTTACGGGGAGTTGCTCGGTTGCCTCGAGGGTCGCTCATCCGATGAATGGGTCGACTTCGACTTCTTCGGCCACCAGATCGTGGCGCATCTCGCGCCAGGAGAAACCGGCGATCGCGGCACCAGCGCGGTGGATGGTCACAATGTCCCGGTACGACATTTCGGGGTGATCCTGACGATGCCGGAATGGGACGCGCTGGCCGATAAACTGCGGGCCGCCGAAACCCGGTTCGTGATCGAACCTTACGTCCGTTTCAAAGGCCTTGCAGGCGAACAGGCGACGATGTTTTTCATGGATTCCTGCGGCAATGCGCTCGAGTTCAAGGCCTTTGCGGACCGCGCCCAACTGTTCGCGAAATAGGGCTTGGTGGTGACCGCGCCTGCCTTGACCATCGACATCGTCTCGGACGTTGTCTGCCCTTGGTGTTACATCGGCAAACGCAAGCTGGAGGCCGCGCTTGCATTGCCCGGTGCCGCAAGCCTGCCGGTGGCGGAGCTGCGCTGGCATCCGTTCCAGCTAAACCCCGACCTACCCGCCGAAGGCATTTCGCGCAAGCAGTACCTGGAAGACAAATTTGGCGGCCCGCAGCGCGCGTCCGAGATCTATGACCGGGTTCGTGCGGCTGGGCGCGGCGCGGGGCTGGATCTAAATATCGACGGCATCACGCTGCAACCGAATACGCTGGCGGCGCATGCCCTGATTGCGTTTGCGCATCAAGCCGGCGCTGTGGTGGCCAGCGACGTAAAAGAGCGTTTGCTCAAGGCGTATTTCGTCGACAACCGCTTTATCGGCAGTGCCGACGTATTGACCGGGATCGCGCGCGAGGCTGGTCTGGATGCGCACGCCGCGCATGCCTTCATCACCGATCCGCGGCAACTCAAGGCCGTGGCGCAAGCCGACGCGCAAGCGCGCGCCATGGGCATCGACGGCGTACCGTTTTTTATCTTCAACCGGAAATTGTCGATCTCCGGCGCGCAGGACCCGGCTACGCTGCTGGCTGCCATGCAACAGGCGGTGGAAGTCGGTTGATATGCGAAGTCGTCTCAAATTTGGCTTTCCAAGCTTGGCGGGTATTCATTTGCCGCAGGCAAACCGCACCTCCATGGTGTGGATGCGCCTCACCCTGCTGGCTTGCGGCGATGACGCTGGCAGCATTGAACACTCCCAGGCAATATTCGCAACATTGCGTTTTCGCCGCGCCGCAGCGCGGTGACGCTAACCGGTCAGTGACCGGGCCGTTGCGACATGCGGTACTGCATCGCCTCCGCCACATGGTTCATTTGGGTGTTGTGAGCATTCGCCAGGTCGGCAATGGTGCGCGCCACCTTGAGCACGCGATGCGTTCCGCGCGCTGACCAGCCTAGGCGGGCTGAGGCCACATTGAGGAATTTAGCCGCAGCGTCGTCGAGCAACAAATGCAGATCGATTTCCTTGCCTTGCAAGGCGTGGTTGGCTTTTCCCTGACGCTCGACGGCGCGCTGGCGCGCCTCGGTGCATCGCGCACGGATACGCTCGGTGGACTCCCCCGGTGCTGCCTGCAGCAACTCCACACTTGCGATGGCCGGCACCTCCACGTGCAAATCGATGCGGTCCATCAGCGGTCCGCTGAGCCGGCTCTGGTAACGCGCTACCTGATCGGGCGTGCAACGGCAGCTCTTGTGGGTCGCGCCCAGATAGCCGCAAGGGCACGGGTTCATCGCGCCAATCAGCTGGAAGCGGGCCGGGAACTCGGCCCGGCGCGCGGCGCGCGAGATCGTGATCGTGCCAGTCTCCAAAGGCTCGCGCAAAGCCTCCAATGCGGCGCGCGGAAACTCGGGCAGTTCGTCCAGAAACAATACGCCGTGGTGGGCCAATGAAATTTCCCCCGGCCTTGGTGGCGAACCGCCACCGACCAATGCCACCGCGCTGGCGCTGTGGTGCGGGCTGCATGTCGGTCGGATGGCCCAACGCTCCAGCGAAAAACGCCCGCCCAGGCTGGCCAGCGCCGCGCTTTGAAGTGCTTCGTCCACCGTCATGGGCGGCAACAAACCCGCAAAACGGTGTGCCAGCATTGACTTGCCGGATCCGGGTGGACCCGTCAACAGCAGGCTGTGACCGCCGGCCGCGGCTATCTCCAGCGCACGCTTGGCGCCGCTTTGACCCTTGACATCGGCCAAGTCGTCATAGTGAGCGACGGACGTTGGAGGCGCAGCGGTGATCCTGCCCCACCCCGGCCCGGCTTCGGTCGGCGCGGCGCCCGCCGCCAGCGGTAAAAAATGTTTCACGATATCGAGAAGATGATGTGCCCGATACACGTGTGCGCCGGGCACCAGCGCGGCCTCTTCCGCGCTGTCGGGAGGCAGCACCAAGCGGGTCGAAACTCCTCTGGAATGCAGTGCCAGGCTCATGGCGAGCGCGCCACGCACAGCACGCAACTCACCCGATAAAGACAACTCACCGGCAAACTCGTGGCCGGCCAGAAGCGCGGCGTCGATTTGTCCGCTGGCGGCCAATATGCCCAAGGCAATCGGTAGATCGAAGCGGCCTGAATCCTTGGGCAGGTCAGCCGGTGCCAAATTTACCGTGATGCGTTTGTTGTGTGGAAATTCCAGCCCCGAGTTTTGAATCGCCGAACGCACGCGTTCGCGTGCCTCTTTGACCTCCACGTCTGCCAGCCCGACCAGGGTGAAGCTGGGTAGGCCATTCGCCAAATGCACCTCAACCGTCACCGCAGCGGCTTCCAGGCCCATCAACGCACGGCTTTGCACCAAAGACAGGCTCATATGGGAATTTCCTCGGTTTGGTGCATACAGCTTTGTTGGCAAAATGCCAATCTGCACCATGCATGTGCGTGCTGTGTATTCATCCAGTTATGTTAACGCGCGACGTGCCAATCGGTGTACAACGGCGAGCCTGAAATATCGGCTCAATTGATGAGATCGGTGGCACGGTCCGTGCGTTACCGCACTATCCCTTACCAATGCCGGAGAAACCCCAATGCAATTCAAATCCCTGTCTGTTCTGTGTCTCGCGCTGGTTGGAAGTGGCGCTTTCGCACAGACAAAAGCACCAGAGCCCGACTACACCTTTGCGTATAACGTGGGTGTCAACACCGACTACCGTTTTCGGGGAATCTCCCAGACGCGTCTAGATCCGTCGGTGTTTGGCGGCATCGACTTTACGCACAAGAGCGGTTTCTATCTGGGCGCCTGGGCGTCAAACATCAAGTGGATAAAAGACCTGGGCGGCAAAAACTCGGACCTGGAGCTTGATCTTTATGGCGGCTACAAGGCCGCCTTTGGGGATATTGGTTATGACCTTGGGGTACTTGGCTACATCTACCCGAACCACTCCGGCTATTTGCCGGTCAATCCCGACACCACGGAAATATATGGCGCGTTGACGTATGGCCCGGCAACAGCCAAATATTCGCACGCCGTCACCAACGCTTTCGGTAATGCCAACAGCCACAACAGCGGCTATCTGGACTTGAGCGCCACTTTCGACCTTGGCAAGGGCTGGAGTGTTGTGCCACACGTGGGGCACCAGAGAATCAGAGGCAATAATGGCGGCGCCCTTCTAGCCAACGGCGACGCCTCTTACACCGACTATGCCTTGACCGTGAACTACGACTTCGGCAATGGACTGCTCGCCAGCGCGGAGGCGATTGGTACCAACGCCAAGCGCTACGCCTACCTCACGCCGTCGGGCCGATTTAACGGCCGGGACACGGTTGTTCTCGGTTTGAAATACAGCTTTTAAGGGGTCTGTCATGAAATTAGTAGCAGCGGTTATCAAGCCTTTCAAGCTCGACGAGGTGCGTGAAGCCCTGTCGGCTATCGGCGTACAGGGCATCACGGTCACGGAAGTCAAAGGGTTCGGTCGCCAGAAAGGCCATACCGAGTTGTACCGTGGCGCGGAATACGTGGTCGACTTTTTACCCAAGGTGAAGATCGAAGCCGCGGTGTCCGACGACCTGGTGGACCGGGTGATCGAAGCCATTGAAGCCGCCGCGCGCACCGGAAAGATCGGTGACGGCAAGGTGTTTGTATACGACCTGGAGCAGGTCGTGCGGATCCGCACCGGCGAAACCGGAAAGGAAGCTTTGTGAAAAAACTAATGATTTCCCTTGCCTTTGGCTTGGGTTTGCTGATCGGTGGCGTAGGCGCTATTGCCCAGACACCGGCAGCCACACCTTCGGCTGCAGCTGCGTCCGATCCAGCAGCACCGGCGCCGGCGTCTTCCGAGGCCGCTGCGCCCGCCGCTGCTGCCACAGCTATTGCGGCACCGGCTGCTGCCGCATCGGCGGCGGCTACCCCCGCGCCGGTTCCCAACAAGGGCGATGTGGCGTGGATGATCGTGGCAACGGCGTTTGTCATCATGATGTCGATCCCGGGCCTGGCTTTGTTCTACGGTGGACTGGTGCGCAGCAAGAACATGTTGTCGGTATTGATGCAAGTCTTCGTGACCTTCTCGATGATCGTGGTGTTGTGGTGCATTTACGGCTACAGCCTTGCCTTCACCGAAGGCAACCAGTTCGTCGGTGGCTTCAGCAGGCTGTTCATGAAGGGCTTGTTCGATCCAATGAAGGGTGAGTTCGCGATGGCTGCGACCTTCAGCAAGGGCGTGGTGATTCCCGAACTGCTGTTCATGGCGTTCCAAGCGACCTTCGCCGCCATCACCTGCTGCCTGATCATCGGCGCCTTCGCCGAGCGCATCAAGTTCTCGGCCATGCTGCTGTTCATGGCGCTGTGGTTTACGTTCAGCTACGCGCCGATGGCGCATATGGTCTGGTTCTGGATGGGCCCCGACGCCTATGCGACCAAGGAAGTGGTTGACAGCATGAACAGCAAGGCCGGCCTGATCTGGCAATGGGGCGCGCTCGACTTCGCCGGCGGAACCGTGGTGCACATCAACGCCGCTGTCGCGGGCCTGGTGGGCGCCTACGTGATCGGCAAACGCACCGGGTACGGCCGGGAGGCCATGGCCCCGCACAGCCTGACCCTCACCATGGTCGGCGCGGCGTTGCTGTGGGTTGGCTGGTTCGGCTTCAACGCCGGCTCGGCGCTGGAAGCCAACGGCACCGCCGTGCTGGCGTTCATGAACACTTTCTCGGCAACAGCCGCGGCGGTGTTGGCATGGTGTATCGGTGAAGCCATGATGAAAGGCAAAGCCTCGATGCTGGGTGCCACTTCGGGTGCTGTCGCCGGGCTGGTGGCGATCACGCCGGCCTGCGGCAACGTCGGGCTGATGGGCGCCATCGTGGTTGGTTTCGTCGCCGGGTTTGCCTGCCTGTGGGGCGTAAACGGTCTGAAGAAGATATTGGGCGCGGACGACTCGCTCGATGTCTTCGGTGTCCACGGTGTTGGCGGTATCGTCGGCGCCTTGTTGACGGGTGTTTTCAACAACCAGGCACTCGGCGGCCCGGGTCTGGTAGGCGACTGGGTAACGGCTACCGTATCTTCGGTGCCAATCATGGACCAGGTCTGGATCCAGTTCAAGGCGGTCCTGTTGACCATCGTCTGGTCTGGCGTAGTGTCCCTGATTGCCTACAAGATCGTCGACTTGGTTATCGGACTACGCGTCAGCGAAGAGGACGAACGCGAAGGTCTGGACATCACGTCCCACGGCGAGACGGCGTACCACAACTGACCGTCCGCGCCAGTCGCATCCAGGGCCGCCGCGAGGCGGCCCTTTTTCTTGTGCGCCCGAAAATCGTCGGACCGGCCGCCGG
>JANYBQ010000238.1 GCA_025360705.1 Betaproteobacteria bacterium
GTCTACCACGTGTTGGGACACAACCCAAGCTTGATGGCGATTAGATAGGCTGGGGCAGTTTAGGCACCCGGCCACGCACCGCGATCCGCCCGGCGACGCCGCTGCCCGGCGCGACCGGTCGACCTTCAGCGTCAATCACAAAAGCGTTCTGGCCTAGCGTGAAACGCGCGGACTGGCTCGCCTTGTCCCTTGACGAAATCGACCGCCCCATGCCGCTGGCTTCGCTGCTGTTTAGGAAGTCGATCAACATCGCGCGCGGCGCGTGTTGCAGCAGACGCTGCTTGCTGGAGTCGCTCCACATCATTCCTGAAGAAGAAACCGCCTTCAAGCGCGCGATATTCCAACGATCGGGCGCTGCATCCAGCGCATCGACCATGGGCCTGCAAAATGCGTCACCCACTATGCACAGGTCGGTAACCGGCGTGTCCTGTATGGCACCGAGTAATTCCTCGACATCGAATGGCGTGCGGGTCAGGGTGACCACCGTGCCAGCGCGATTGAGGATGGTGCTTGCAAATACAAATGCCGTTCCATGCATCAGCGGCGCGGCGGGCAAGCCTACCGGCGGCGCGATGCCCTGCTCCCACTGGGAAGCTACGCGTTTGCGCACGTGATCGAGGTCGGCGTGAGCGGGGTCCGCGGTCGTGTTGGATGCAACGTAGAGGTCGTGCTGGCGCCACATCACGCCACGCGGACGGCCAGTGGTACCACCGGTATAAATCAGGATCAGGTCGTCGCCCGAACGCCCCCAGTCCGGCATGACCTGTTCGTGCAGTGGCGCGCAGGCTTCCTCGAAGGGCAGGGCCCAGTCGGGGCATGCCATCGATCCATCATCCACATGGATCCACACGCGGACCTTGCCACACCGTCCCCGTATCGCGCCCACGGTTTCGGTGAACGTGCCGTGGAAGATAACCGCCGCCGCATCGGCGTTGTCCCACAGATAGTGCAACTCGTCCTGCTGGTAGCGGTAGTTGGTATTGACCGGCACCAAGCCGGCTTTCATGCAGCCGAACGCGGACTGCAGATATTCGGGCCCGTTGTGCAGGTACAGCGCAACCTTGTCCTGGCGCATGCACCGTTGCCGCAGCAGGGCGCGCGCAATGCCATTGGCGTGGCCATCGAAATCGCGCCAGCTAAGGCCGTGTCCTCCATGCAACTGCGCCAGCCGGTCCGGAACCGCCTGCGCCACGGTCTCCCACACGTCGGCAAAATTCCACTCACTGGACATGAACAATTCCTGCTTTATCGGTTGTAGAACCGGGGCACCCGATTTCGGTACCGCGCAGGCATTATTCTCTATTCGGTATTTATTCCGTATGTGGAATTATCAAAGTTCCGCCGATAACGTCAAAGCGCTGCGAACACGCGCAGAAAATTGCCGCCGATCACCTTTGCGGCCTCGTCTTCCCGCATGCCGCGTTTTAGCAGCCCCGCCACGTAGAGCGGCAGGTTGGTGTAGGTATCGAACACCGGTTTGTAATTGGCATCCATGTCCGTGCCCAGGCAGACGTGGTCGATGCCCACCGCGTCGATCAACTCGAAAGTGCGGCTCACGAAACCGTTCAGGTCGGAGATGCCAATGCCCGCCGGCCAAGCCCCGAGAACCCCGCCACCGCTTTGCGCGACGGCTTTGGCCAGGTCACGCGAAATAAACCGCGGGTGTGAAAGCGCCGGACTTTGTACATGTACATGCGACGCGATGACCGGTTTGGACGATGCGCGAATCGCGCCCATGGCGGTGGCTTCCGACGCATGGGCGACGTCGATCAGCATGCCCGCCGCGTTCATGGCCTTGACCACCGCGACACCGGCATCGCTGAGCCGGCCGCGCAGCGCCGGGCCCGTGACGATGTCGCCGAGTTCGTTGTTGCGGTAGTGCAGCAGCGTGATGGACCGTACGCCGTCCGCATACGCCTCGGCCACACGTTCGGGCTTGCCTTCCAGGAAGTCTCCGCCTTCGACCGTGAGCAAGGCACCCACCTTGCCAGCCGCACGCGCGGCCGCGACATCCGCCGGCGAGCGCACCGGATAAACCAGCCCCTGCTCAGCCAAGGCCCGGAGATTGCCAATCTGGCGCTTGTAGCTGGCCCAGGCTTCGCCGGGCTCGAACTCCCGCACGGTTGCGAGACCTTCCCCCTGGGCACCCAAAGTCTGGAAGTCGGACACCGCGGCAAAGGCCGCAGCCGTCAAGCCACCCGCCCGCATGTCCTGGATCGCCTTGGGCTCGAAATGCCCCAGCTTCGCGTAAACCCACACCAGCCCGGACAGATGCTCGGCACCATCCACAAAGGTCCGGCCCGGATGGGCGTGTGCATCGACGGAAGGGTGACGCGAGAGAAAGCCGCGAGCTCGCGCCAGTTCGTCCGGCGAGACCTCAAAACCGATAGGCGCGGACTTGGGGCCTGCCAGCCAATAACCGCCAACACCAAGCGCGGCGAGTGCCGCACCGCCACCCACCACCCATTGCCTGCGCGTAAACCTGGACATAAAGAGTGCCTGCGCGCAGCGACGCTCAGCTTGCGGCCTCGTCAAATGTCGAGCGTGTAGACCTGCGCCGCGCCGCGCTCGGCGGCGCTGTGGCCTTCTAGGGCGTGGGCCCATTCGGCGCCAAGGGCACCTGCGGCCGGCACCAGCCCGCGCGTCATGGTGGTGACCTCCTCGACGCCCGCATCGAACTCGCCCGCCGGTTCGCGTGTAGCCAGGAACAGCCGCGCCACCATGGAACCAGCCGCTTCGATAAGCACAAGATAACGCGCGGGCTGACGATGTGGCGTATGCCTTTGTTCGCCGGAAGATTCGATGCCGAAGGTTTGACTCATTCGCGCATCATGCCATGCGAAAGGCAAAAAATAACAGTCATACGGCGCTCCCGTGGCGCGTGGGGTTGAGCCGAGAGCGCCCCCTGTGCGACGTATTGGCTTTGGCTTTGACTTTTTCAAGGATCGATCGAGCCGGAAGCGACAAGACAGTTCGACCTTAATTTGGTCGAAGATAGAACTTGTCAGGTTGAAGTCAGCGGCCTACCATGCGTCACCACCCGCCGGATGAATGGCCGGTCGACAGGAGACACATGACGCGATGGGACGATCTGTCCTCGGATGAGACTGCCATGCTGCAGACCGTTTTCTGGTCCGCGGGCGCGTCCCGTCTGGCCTTGGCGGACCGCATGGCCTGCTCAAAAAGCAAGGCTAACAGCCTGGTCGCCTCGCTGATCGATCAAGGTTTACTTAAGGAAACCGGCCTGCAGGGTTCGACCGGCGGACGCCGCCCGGAGACTGTGCATCTGAGCGAGCGGCTGGGCGTGTTGATCGGCGCCGACCTGGGCGCCACCAGCCTCGAAGTGGCCATCCTGCGGCCGGATATGGGCCTGCTGGCGCGCCATGCCGAAACCGCCGACGTACGCGCCGGCCCGGGGGTGGTACTGGCGCGTGTGCGCGTGCTCATGCGGGAGCTGCTGACGCGGTGCGGTGCCACCGACAAACAGGTCATCGGCATTGGCCTCGGTGTGCCGGGCCCGGTAGACTTCGAGTCGGGCCAGCTCGTCAACCCGCCGCTGATGCCGGATTGGGACAGCTTTTCGATCCGCGACTACCTGCGTGAGGACTACGCCGCGCCGGTGTTCGTGGACAACGACGTCAACCTCATGGCGCTGGGCGAGTTGTGGCGGCTGCAGCGCAGCCTGCAAAACTTTCTGGTCGTCAAGGTCGGCACCGGCATTGGCTGCGGCATCGTTTGTCACGGCGAGATTTACCGTGGCGCCAACGGGTCGGCCGGCGACGTCGGCCATATCTGCGTGGACACCGAAGGCCAACGTTGCCACTGCGGCAACCTGGGCTGCGTCGAGGCCATGGCCGCCGGCCCGGCCATTTCGCGCATGGCGACCCTGGCCGCGAACGGTGGCCAGAGCGCGGTGCTGGCGGCATGCCTGCGGACCAACGGCGCGATCACGCCCGAAGACGTGGCGCAGGCCGGACGCAATGGCGACGCGGCGGCCAACGGCATCATTCAGCGCTCGGGGAGTTTGATCGGCCAGATGCTGGCGTCGGTAGTGAATTTCTTCAATCCCTCGCACGTGTTTATCGGCGGCGGCATCACGCGTATCGGCCCACTGTTTCTGTCATCGGTGCGGCAAAGCGTGTACCAGCGCTCGCTGGCGCTGTCCACGCGGCATCTGGAAATCCAGTACACGCCGCTGGCAGCACAGGGCGGGCTGGTCGGCGCGGGCGTGCTGGCAATGCAGGAAACGCTAAGGCGCCGGGGCAGGGTCACAGCATGAGTGTTGCCGTGGAGTTCCGCGACGTGGTGAAGGACTTCGGCCCGGTGCGTGTATTGCACGGCATCAGCTTCTCGCTGCAGGCCGGGCGTTCCTACGGCCTGCTGGGCGAGAACGGCGCCGGCAAGTCCACGCTGATGAAGATTCTTTCGGGCTTTGAGAGCGCCACCAGCGGTGAACTGCGCGTGAACGGCCAGGTTATGCGCTTCGACAATTCGCGCGCGGCCGAGGACCAGGGCATTGTGCTGATCCACCAGGAGTTCAGTCTGGCGGAACACTTGACGATCGCGCAAAATCTTTTCCTGGGCCACGAGAAGAAGCGCGGCTGGCTGCTCGACGACGCCGCGATGCAAAAAGAAGCGGCCGTGGTGTTGGCACAGGTCGGGCTGAACGTGGATGTGAACACGCGTGTCCGGCATTTGATCGTGGCCGAAAAACAGTTGGTGGAAATCGCCCGCGCACTGCTGCGGCGTGCCCGTATGCTGATCATGGACGAGCCCACCGCCACACTAACGCCGCGTGAAACCGAGCGCCTGTTCGCGCTCATGACGCAGCTAAAAGCCGACGGTGTAACGCTGGTCTATATCTCGCACAAACTCGATGAAGTCGAACGCATGACCGATCAGGTGGTGGTGCTGCGCGACGGCCGCCTGGTGGCGCAGGAAGCCACGCAGGGCCTGGGCCGGCAGCAAATGGCCAAACTTATGGTCGGCCGGGAACTGGCCAACCTGTATCCGCCCAAGGAAGCACCGCCTATCGACGCGGCGCCGGCCCTAAAAGTCAGCCGGCTGACCGTACCTGGTTGGGCACAGGACATCGACTTCGAAGTCCGGTCCGGCGAAATCCTGGGTTTTGCGGGTCTGGTGGGAGCCGGCCGCACCGAGTTGTTTGAAGGTCTGTTGGGCCTGCGTCCGCGCAGCGCGGGCCGCATCGAACTGCAGGGCAAACCGGTGGATATCCGCAACCCGCGCAGCGCAGTCCGCCACGGGCTGACTTACCTGAGCGAAGACCGCAAAGGCAAAGGCCTGCATGTCAACTTGGGCCTGCACCAGAACCTGACCCTGATGGCGCTGGAGCGTTATGCCAGGCCGTGGCTGAACATCAGCGACGAACTACGCGCCTTGCAAATCGCTGTGACCGAGTTCGGCATCCGTACCGGCGACCTGCACAGCCGCGCCTCGTCGCTGTCGGGCGGCAACCAGCAAAAACTCGCGCTGGCGAAAGTGATGCACCCACATCCCAAAGTGGTGGTACTCGACGAACCCACACGCGGCGTGGACGTGGGTGCCAAGAGCGACATTTATCTGCTGATTCAACGGCTCGCACGCGAAGGTCTGGCCGTGATCATCGTCTCCAGCGAACTGGTGGAACTGATCGGACTGTGCCACCGCGTCGCGGTGATGCGCGCGGGCCGTCTGCAGACCGTGCTGCAAGCCGATCAACTGACTGAAGAGGAGCTGATTGCCCATGCAACCGGAACCCACTAAACCATCTCCCGGCGCTTTCCGCCAG
>JANYBQ010000305.1 GCA_025360705.1 Betaproteobacteria bacterium
CCGCGGCCTGGACGGCGATGGGTGGTTTCGCGGGGGCACAGGCGCAGCAGCGCGGCAACATCGTGGAACTGGTCGGCGACGCCCAGCTCAATGGCGCACGGTTGCGGCCGGAGCAAACCATACAAACCGGTGACGACATCGCCACCGGGCCGGGCACCAGCCTGATTTTCGTAGTGGGAACCTCTTCCTTCAAAGTGCGGCAGAACTCGCGCATGTCGGTCGAACGCGGAAACACCCTCAATGCGGTAAGTCTGTTGCGGCTGTTCGGCGGAGCGGTCGCCAGTGTCTGGGGCAAAGGCCCCAACCGCCAGATCGTGACGCCCACGCTCACCGCCGGAATTCGCGGCACCGGGGTCTATACCGAGATCTTCGCCGACCAAAACAACCGCTCTTATTTTTGCAACTGCTACGGCACTGTCGAGATGGCCAGCGGACCCGACAGCATCTGATCATTGCTCAGGACACTCGCCTTGCGCCAGAAGCATTTCTGCCGGTTGGTGATGTCCATCGCCTCATAAAGACCTTCCTTGATCTGCAGGTTGGGCGCGATGACGATGACCCGCCCTTCCGCCAGTCCGAACGGCAACAGCGAAGCTAAGCCTGTCTTGCCGCAGCCGACAGGGATTTGCAGGATCGCTTTGTTCTTGCCCGCGCGAAAGAACTCGTACGTGCGCAAGTAGCCGTCACGCTGCGGATCCCGCAGATGGTCGTTCCCGTCTATCAAAAAATCCGCGTCGAGGAAGAACGATTGCAGTGGCCGCGCAGAGCGCACCCACTGATCCAAGCCATCCTTCTCAAACAGCCATTTCTTTCCGATCTTCTTGGCGGGAATGCGCCCCTCCCGGGCCAGCGCATACAGCGCGGTTTTACCCATGCCCAGATAGATCGCGGTTTCTTCTAACGACAGCCAGCCTTCAGATTCAGTCATATGCACCACTATTTGATATTAAATGATATCAAACGACAGATAAAAGGGCAAGCGCTTTCCATGTTTTTTTAACCACAACGCGCAATCTGCTTGCAGTTAGCTCAGGGAAAAGAGAGCCATGCTCCGCCCCTGCCTGACGTAAGAATAGGCTGATCAAGCGAGCATTCCGGTCTTTTCACGCGGCGCGTATGCGGGTCGCAGCCGCGCCCAGCGCTGGCAAGTTTTGCTCAACGACCAACCAGACCGATCCAAGGCCGGCGCCCAGGAATCGATGCGGGATCACGTTGCGAATCCCCGCAAGTTCGCGCCATGGGAGCGACGACGTGCTGGCCATAGGTCGCCGGTGTCACTGGATTCGTCAGCAACGGATGACCGACGCGAGCCACGCCGAGGAAGCCATCGCTGAAGATGACTTGGGTCCGCACTTCTGACGCGGGGGTGCCATCCGTCCCAACAACAACCTGGCGTCCGACGCAACTGCACTTTGCATCCAGCGCGTCTGGCGCTCGCAGACCGTATTCCCTACATTCAATGTTCACCCGCGCAGCCACTTGCCGGAGATCGTCACTACCGCCCCTTTTCAGGAAACAAACATGCCCCTCCAATCCACCCAATCCGTTAGCCATGCCTGGCGCAACGTGCTCCCGGCTGCGGCGCCCGGATGCTCACAAGGCACGCCGTACTCATTCTGGGCGAAGGAGGGCGACCCGCAAAAACTCGCCGTCATCCTTTCCGGCGGCGGCGCCTGCTGGACGGGCGAGAACTGCGCCTTGCATTGCCGACCGCACTACCGGGCCGTCGCAGGTCTCGAGCTCGACCCCACCGATCTGGGCGGGATTTTCGACCCTGACAACGCCGAAAACCCGCTCGCCGACTACACCCTGATTTACCTTCCCACCGCCAACGGGGACGTCTTTCTGGGCGGGCAACGCCGGTCTATGACACGCCGGCGACGAACGGTCACCCCGAAGGCAAGCTGAAGATTTTGCACAAGGGCTTTGACAATGCCATGCTGGCCCTTGACTGGATATTCAAGACCTATCCGGGGCCGAATTCCGTCGCTGTGATGGGGTGGAGCGCCGGCGCGCTGGCCTCGCCCCTCTACACGCACATCGTCGCACCGCAGTATCCCGGCGCCCAGGTCACCCACTTCGCCGACGGCGGCGGCGCCTATCACCTGAGCGAGAAGCTCGCCCCGCTCTTCAAGTCGTGGGGGACAGAAAACGTCCTGAAGCGCGTCGAAGGTTTCGAGGATTTGCCAATCAGCGGTCTGACCATCGAGGACCTCTATATCCGCGCGAAAGTTTCCAATTTACGCACCTACACCAGCTGGGGGCACGACGAAGCCATCATCGGCGGGTACTACGACGCCGTGCTGGCGAAAAATGCCCTGGACCAACCGCGGGCGCCCCCATATGCTGGACCGGTTCTACACGCGGCAGACCAACGACGTGCGATTCTCGATTGGTTTACCGCGGCCGTGATGGGCAAGCCGGTAGAAGACGTGGCATGCGTGGACTGCGATACCCGTGAGTGCCATTGGACGCGCCCACGGTTCCCCTGATAAAAAGTTCGCGAGCAGATCATTACGGCCTCGAAGTCGTCGCATGAACGCAGGCGCATGAATCCAGAAACCGACGCGCTGTCGGTTGCGGCTATCCCGCAATCTACATGACGATTTTCCGCGCGTGACCAGCACATACATAGCACTCGGTGCTATACAATAAAGGCTAAGGAGGCAGACCATGGCAGTCTATAAGACGCGGTGGTTCGACCGTTGGGCACGCAAGGAAGCATTGGCTGCGTCCAGCCTATGTGCCGCCGTGCAGGAAATGACACACGGCCTAGTCGATGCGGACCTGGGCGGCGGGCTGGTCAAGAAGCGAATCGGACGGCCCGGACAAGGGAAGAGCGGCGGCTATCGAACGCTGGTCGCCACGAACAAGGGCGACCGCTGGGTGTTCGTGTTCGGATTCCCGAAGAACGAACGCAGCAATATGGACAAGGACGAAACCGAGGCCTTGAAGAAGTTGGCGGCCCACCTGCTGT
>JANYBQ010000342.1 GCA_025360705.1 Betaproteobacteria bacterium
ACTTGGTTGTCGGCGGGTGTCCTGGCCTGCGCCTGGAAGTCACGCCAAGTGTTGCAAATTCAATGTCCTCGGGCACACCGGCCTTGATTCTGCGCGCGTTGTCTTCGGCCCAGATGCGTGGCAAGTACAGTTGCCACGCCACCGGCAGGCTACCTTCTTCGCAGGCCAGCGTTACGCTTACCGCTACCTGGCAGTTGTCTTGTTTGCCCAGCACGCCGAAGTATTGACGCGTGACACCCACCGAGTGCGTGCCCTTCTTGGGAAAGCCAGTGTCATCGATGATCCACCAGCCCCCAGCGCTGAAGTCCATCACTGGTACGACCCATTGCGCCACGCGGCGCAGTAGTTCTTGGTCGCTCCATTGGGCCTTGGCCACAAAGTGGTGCCGCGACTGGTGCTTGGCGCTGGCATGCAACGGGTCAACCCGCGCGGCCATCGGCTCGACGCTCTTGCCCGACAACGGCAGCATCAGGCCGGTGCAATAACCAGTCAGTCCCGAATGCCGGTCGGCATGACCCAGTCCTTGCATCAGGAAAGCCATGTACTGCTCGAACTCTTTGGCGATGTCCATCTCATCCCCTTGAAAGGAAAGATGAACTTATTGTGTCTCATTTTTGTGACACAGTAAGACTAGATACAAATCGGCCTGCTGCACCCGCCCTTCGGCATGCTGGCGATTACCATGAAGTCGGTGGCGCCAAAACACATCACGATGATGCAGATCTATGTGGCTGCCATTCCATATGTGATCATCACGTTCCTGATGATGGTGGCGGTGCTCTTTTATCCGCCGCTGGCCACTTGGCTGCCCAAGATGTTCGAGTAGCCTTTGAGCAGGTTGCCGTCAGCCGCCGTAGCGCGCGCGCGGGCGCATCATGAAGGCCTGCGAGCGCTGCTCTAGCGCGTGGGCGACCCAGCCGGTGGAGCGTGCAATGATCCACAGCGCCGTGGCCGAGCCTGGCGCCATGCCCAGAGCCTTGGTCAGCACGGCCAGGGCCAGGGCGACACCAGGTTTGGCGCCCGATTTGCGCACCGTGTCCAGGAAGGGAAAGATGTTGGCCTGCGAACTGCGGCGGTTAACCAGCGCGCGTGCGGTGTCCAGGATCAGTTCGGCGCGCGGATCGCCTTCGCCGTACAGCGGGTGATTGAAGCCGAAGCGATTGGCGCCGTAGTCGCGGATCAGGTCCAGTGCCTCGAGCAGCTTCTTTGACTTGAGGTGGCCCAGCAGTTGCGTCTCGATCGAGTTGGTGGCGGTGCCCACCGTAAAGCCCACATGGCTGCTGATGGCCGCCGCTACGCAGTTGAACAGCGTGGCGTTGGTCGACGCGGCAACGCGGGCGGTGAAGGTGGCCGCCGCCAGTTCGTGATCGGCCAGCACGATCATCGCGGCATTGACGGCGCGTCGCGCTGCCGGGGTGTCCTTGGCGCCACTGGCGCGCAGCACGTAGGCGGCGATCGTTTCGCCCAGCAGGCGTTCGATGAACTTGCGCGCCGGCAGCAGCAGGCCGATGCAGCCGATCATGGTCTGCACGATCATGCGCGCCGCGGCCACCGAGTTGCCCTCGTTCATCTCGATGGCACCGCGGCTCTTCATGCCGAGCGCCAGCGTGATCATGGCCAACAGGTTGCCGATGTCCTCCGGTCCGACCGGGCCCGTATGCGCGGCAAGAAAGGGGGCCAGGTCTCGGGGAGTGGCCACTGGCGGCCAGGGCATGGGATCCTCCTGCCAAAGCCCGGTGTAGAGCAGCAGGGCCACCGATTCGAACGCCGTGCCGGAATTCGCCAGGTCGATGGCGGAGCGGTTGCGGTAGACCGGCCCGGAATGCGAGAGGTAGGTGATGGTGGACTGGACGACCGGCTCGCCCCAGCGCATCGACGACTCGGCCGCTGCGGCGCTGCCCATGCGCCCGCGCTTGCGCAACGCGAGCCGGTCCACGTCCTCGCGGGCATAGCGGCTCTTGCGTGGGTCGCTCTGCGGGATTCGCCGGATCAGGCCTCGGCTGACATACGAGTAGACCGTGGCCGGCTTCACCTTGAGCCGGACCAGTGCCTCGTCGAGTGTAAGAAAGTCTTGCTGGGTCACGTATGTTGATTCTGTTTATCAATCTTGATCGGCGAGTATCGCGAGTTTATGTTTTGTGTCAAGACAGAACCTGCAAG
>JANYBQ010000412.1 GCA_025360705.1 Betaproteobacteria bacterium
CCTTGAATTTCCATATCCCGTTAATAAACTTCAGGTTTCCCACATGCTCACCCTGCTCTGAAATGACGCGATAAACGTAGTCATTCGACCTGCTGAGCGTCAGCTTATTCAAGGCAGTTCACCGTTTTCGTTTTACCTGAGTTTTGCGCCAGTTGGCGCAGCACGTACTGCAGGATGCCGCCGTGGCGGAAGTACTCGACTTCCTTGGGCGTGATCAACAACACCTGCGCCTTGAAGGAAACCAGGCGACCCTCACTGCCGGTGGCGACCACATCGGCGATTCGGCTGGCGCCATCGCGCAGGCCGGTGAGCAAAGGCCTGGAGGCCTGGCTTGCGCAGGCCCGGCCCGATTGTATTTGCGTGCAGGAGGTCAAGGCCCAGGCGGCAGATATCGCCGACCGCTTCGAAGCCATGGACGGCATGAAGGGGTATTTTCATTTCGCGGAGAAAAAGGGTTACTCCGGTGTCGGCGCCTACACGCGCCATGAACCGAGCGACGTGGTCATCGGCTTCGGCGCGCCGGAATTCGACGCCGAAGGCCGTTATCTGGAGCTGCGCTTCGACACCCCGAAACGCAAGATGTCCATCATCAGCGGCTACTTCCCCAGCGGCTCATCGGGCGAGCACCGCCAACTCGCCAAGTACCGCTTTCTGGAGCTGTTCTACCCCTATCTACTGCAACTCAAGAAGAAACGGGAAGTCATTTTGTGCGGCGACGTGAACATAGCGCACAAGGAGATCGACCTCAGGAACTGGCGCAGCAACCAGAAGAACTCCGGCTTCCTGCCCGAGGAACGCGCATGGATGACCAAGCTGCTGGACGAAGCCGGCTTGGTGGACGTGTACCGCCAGTTGCAACCCACCGCCACCGATACCGCCTACACCTGGTGGAGCAACCGCGGGCAGGCTTATGCCAATAACGTCGGGTGGCGGCTGGATTATCACCTGGCCACGCCCGCCATGGCCGCGCTCGCGCGTAGCGAACACATTTACAAAGACCAGAAGTTCTCGGACCATGCGCCGATCACGATCGACTACGACTTGAGCCTTTGACGGAGCCGGTATTTGCGCTTGGTGGACTGGAAGAAGGGCCAGTGGTGATCGCCTTCTTGGCGACCTGCACCAACGCCTTTGTTGCCCTTCGCGGTTCGGCACACGACTCCCGCAGAACCAGCTCAGCCGGGAATACGACACGGCGTCGCTCAATGGGTGGAGTGCCACCGAGCATCGACAGCATCAGGTCCGCAGCCGTCTTGCCTACCTGCCGAGGATCGTGGCGCACGACCGTAATCGCGGGACTTGTCATGCTGATAAGGCTGCTGTCGCCCACCGAAATGACGGAAAGATCGGATGGAACCTTCAGTCCAAGACCGCGCGCGACAGACATCACCAGCGCCAGGTCGTTGATCGTTGCGATGATGGCCGTCGGACGGTTAGTGCCCGTAAGCAGTTGGGTACATGCGCTCAGATCGAAGCTTCCCGTATGCTGGATCAGGTCCATGCTCGGTGCCCGTTGCCGGCCCGCGTGGGCCTCCACATAGCCCTGCACCATCTCGCGCCCGACCCACGTGCTTTCGTGACCGGCCACGAGTGCAACGCGTGTGTGGCCCAGGCCGAGCAGATACGAGGTGGCCCGCGCGCATCCGCCGCGGTGATCCGACAGGACGGAGTTGAACCGGCCACCGGCATCGCGCTCCCACAGTACGATGGGAAGGTGGAGAGATTCGAGATAGGCTACGTACTCCGGACTCTCATCGTCCGTGATAACCAGGATCAGTCCATCGATTTTGCGTTGCCGGAACGTGCGGATGACCTCTTTCTCGGCAGCAATGTCATAGTGGGAGCTGGCGACAAACATCGCATAGCCCGCCTCGCGCAGCTGCTGCTCGGCACCGGTGATCATCTGGGCGGCCGTCAACTGGACCACATCGCTCACGATGCAGCCCACCACGTGCGTGGCACCAGCACGCATGCTGCGCGCGACCGCGTTGGGCTCGTAGTTGAGCTCGCGCATGGCGGCGAGCACCTTCTCGCGCACCTCGGGCATGACCGTGCTGTTGTCGTTGAGCACGCGGGAAACCGTGCCTACGGCAACGCCTGCGACCCGCGCCACGTCCTTCACCGTCATGCCGCGTTTGCGAGCGGTGGCCGGCGCCGGGGTCGCGGCCACGCCGCGCGTGCCGGCCGGCTTGGTCGTCAAGAAAGGCATGGCGCTGGTGCTTCGGTCATGGGTCGTTTCAGTATAGAAGCCCTCACGCGGCGGCCGGCACGCGCCTGCGGATGCCGCGCGGAATGGCGTCGATGAGCCGCTGCGTATAGGGGTTGGAGGGGCGCCGCAGCACATCATCGGCAACACCCTGTTCGACGATGCGCCCCCCATTCATGACGGCAACCGTCGAACACAGGGCCGCCACCATCGCCAGGTCGTGGCTGATCACGACCAGCGTCAAGCCGGCGGCCCGGTGCAGGTCGCGCAGCAATTCGATCACCTCGCCCTGCAGCGATACGTCCAGCGCGGAGGTCGGCTCGTCGGCGAAGATCACTTCCGGCCGCCGCGCGATCGCGCGCGCGATACCGACACGCTGGCGCTGCCCGGCGGACAACTGGTGAGGCAACTTGTGCAGCACGTCGGTGGGCAGCCGCGCCATGTCAAGCAGTTGCGAAAGCGACGGGGCCTTGTCCTCGCGGCGGAACGACTCGGTCAGCGTGGTCGCTATCGTCTTTCGGGGATTGAGCGATGTATGGGTGCTTTGAAACACCATCTGCACCTGGTCCCGGAACGCCATGAGGCCCGCGCCGGACAGCGATTGCAATGGCTTGCCCTTGAAGGACAGCGCACCTTCGGACGGCTCGATCAGCTTGATCATGAGCCGGGCCAGCGTCGTCTTGCCGCTGCCGCTTTCGCCCACGATGCCAAGCGTGTCACCCTTGCGCACGGAGAGCGTGACGCCGTCGAGCGCCGTGGATTGGCTACGGTCGAAGAGCCGCCCGATCACGGAACGCGCGCGCGGATAGCGCTTCGAAACGTCCGCGACCGCGAAAAGCTCCGGTGCGGGTGCGGGGTGACCCGGATTTACGCTCATGCCTGCAACTCCCTTGCGCGCCAGCACGCAACCTCACGCTGGCCGTTCGTTGCCAAGGCGGGCAGGTCGCTGCGGCACTGGTCCTGGCTCCAGGCGCACCGCGGTGCAAACGCGCAGCCGGTATTCGCCACCCCACCCGCCTGCTTCCATGCCGGCACCGCGCGTGACGGCCCGGCCGCACCGGCCCCTTGCTGCAACTGCTCCAGCCGCGGAATGCTGTCGAACAGCAGTTGCGTATAGGGATGCGCAGGCCGCTCGAACAGGTCCACTGTCGGCCCGCTCTCCATGACGCGGCCCTGGTACAGCACCACGGCGCGGTCGCACAGTTCCGCCATCAGGTCCAGGTTGTGCGTGATGAATACGAGCGCCAGGTCCAGCTCCTTCACGAGGCGGCGCAGCAGCTCCACGATCTGCGCCTGCACGGTCACATCCAGCGCGGTGGTGGGTTCGTCCGCCAGTACGAGCCGCGGCTTGCAGGCAATGGCCATCGCGATCATGGCGCGCTGGCGCATGCCGCCGCTGAGCTCGTGCGAGTAGGAACGCACGACACGCGCAGGGTCCGTGAAGCCCACGCGCTCCAATACTTCCAGCGCCTCCTTCTCGATCCGCGGGCCTACCAGGTCGCGATGCGCCTTGATGACGTCGCGCAGTTGTGTGCCCACCGTGAAGGCCGGGTTCAGGGCTGTCGAAGGATCCTGGAAGATCATCGACACGTCCTTGCCGCGCAACTTGCGGATGTCCGGCGTCGAGAGTTGCGTGAGATCGCCGCCATCCAGAAGGATCTTTCCGCCGGTGATCACACCGTCGCGGCCAAGAAGGCGCAACACGGACAGCGCCGCCACGCTTTTGCCGGAGCCGGATTCTCCAACCAGCCCGACGGCTTCACCCCGGCGGACCGTCAGGTTCAGACCATGCAGGACGTCACGCACGATGCCGTCGCGCCTGAAGCCCACACGCAGATCCTTCAGCTCCAGCAATGCGCATTCGTTCATACAAGCTCCCGCGCTTCGTTGCGCGGACCGCCCGCGCCGCGCCGCGGATCGAGCACGACGCGCATGGCATCGCCCAGCAGATTGAGCCCCAGCACGGCAAGCACGACCGTCAGCCCCGGGAACACCGAGACCCACCATTCGCCCGAGAAGATCAGGGTCCGCGCATCCGACAGCAGCGAGCCCCAGCTCGGCGTAGGCGGTTGCACGCCCAGCCCGATGAAACTCAGCGAGGCTTCCACGATGATGGCCACGCCCATGAGGATGGTTGCCTGCACCAGCACCGGCGAGATGACGTTCGGCAGGATGTCGGACACCAGGATCGCCCATGTCGAGGCACCCTGCACATGCCGCGCCAGGACGTATTCGGCCTGCGCTTCGTTGAGTACCAGCCCATGCGTGAGCCGCGCGAGGCCGGGGGTGTAGAGCAGGCCGATCAGCAGCGTGAGCTTGACTTCGTTGCTCAGCGAGAACGGCCCCAGCACCGTGGGCTGCACACCCAGCACACCCACCATCGCGATGGCCCAGATCAGCAGCGGGATCGAGGCCAACACCTCCATGCATTTCATCAGCACCTCCTCGATCCACGTCCGGCTGTAGTAGCCAGCCACAAGGCCAATCAACATACCCAGCACCAGCCCGATGGCGACGACGAAGATGCTGATGGCCAGCGACGCGCGGGCGCCCCACACCACGCGGCTCAGGATATCGCGGCCGGACTGATCGGTACCGAACAGGAACTCCGCGCCCGGTGGCTCCAACCGGTGGTCGAGGTACAGGAACAACGGGTCCTTGATGGGCAAGACCGGTGCAAGCAAGGCCATGAGCACCAGGCCGGAGACGATAACCAGCCCGATGGCGCCGATGGGCGTGGCCGCGAGCGCACGCACGAAGCGCAAGGCCGCCGCGAACCCGCCACGTGGTGGCCGCGATGCGCAGGCGCGTGCGACGGCGATATCCACCGATCGCTCCATCAGTGTTGCCCGCGGAGCTTGGGGCTCAGCGTACGTTGAAGGATGTCCGCCGCCGTGTTCGACGCAATGAAGATCACCGTGATGATCAGCACGATGGCCTGCACCGTCGGATAGTCGCGCGAGAAAATCGCCGCCAGCAACTCGCGCGAAATCCCCGGCAAATTGAACACCTGCTCGACGATCAGCGCCCAGCCGAACATGTAGCCGTACACCATGGCCGCCATGCTGACCAGCGGCGGCAAGGCATTCTTGAGCGCATACAGCCAGATGCGCAGGCGCGCGAGCCCCATGGCCTCGGCCGTGCGGATGTATTCCTGCGATAGCGCGTCGATCATGTTGGCGCGCACCAGGCGGCTCAGCACCGACACGTAATAGAACGAGATGGCGAGCACCGGCAGCACCAGCGAGCGCAGGTGCTCGCCCCAGCCAGCGGACAACGCCGCGATGCCACCGGGCGGGAACCATGCCAGCGAGACGGCAAAGTAACGCACGAGCAACAGCGCCAGCCAGAAACCCGGTATCGACAAGCCGACGATGGCCAGCAGGCGCAGTGCGTGATCCACGAAACCGTCCTCGTACAGTGCCGCGAGCACGCCGAACAGCGTCGCAACGAGCACGGTGGCAAGGAAGGAGAGCGTGACGAGTTCGATGGTCACCGGCAAGGTCAGCCTGATCTGCCGCGATATGGGTGCACCGCTGACATAGGACTCCCCGAAGTCGAACTTCGCGGCTCCGCCGAGCCAGTTGCGGTATTGCGCCCACACCGGCAGATCGAGGCCGTACTGGTGTTCGAATTCCGCGATCTGGTCAGCACTGGCGTCGGCCCCCAGCGTCAGCCGCGCCGGCGACACAGGTGTGGCGCGGCACAGGGCGAACAGGATCAGGCTCACGATGATCAGGACCACCGCTGAAGACACTACCCGCGACAACACCCACATGGAATGGCTCTCCGGAAAACGAGAGGGTCAGCTTATCGCGCTATCGCGCAGGCGCAAGGTCAGGCCGGCGTTCGGATCGAAACCCTTCACCTCCGCGCGCCACAGGTTCAGCACATACGGCGTGCCGATCCAGATGGCGGGCGAGTCCGTGGCCAGCACGGTCTGCATCTGTTGCAGGATGGGTTTGAGCCGGGGCTGGTCGTTGACCTTGTAGCTGTCTTCCAGCAACTTGGTCAGCGCGATGTTTTCGTAGCCGGTGGACTTGAAGAAGGCCTCGGTCGGGCGGAAGAAACCTTGCACGAGGAAGGTGGGCTCCGGCGGTCCCACGAGTGCCATCAGCGCCGCCTGGTGGTTGCCCACCAGCACCTGCGAGATCAGGCGCCCGAAATCCAGCGGCCGCAGGTTGACCTTGATGCCCAGTTGCGCCAGTTGCGACTGCATGAAAACGGCGGTGCCGGCGGTGTCGGTGAGGTACGGGGTGCTGGCGTACAACAGGTCGAACTCCGTGCCGCCTGGGTACTTCGACTTCTTCAGCGCGGCCTTGGCCTCCTGGAGGTTGAAGGCCACCGACTTGCTGGCCTGGGCATTGAACCACCAGGAGGAGGCCGCAGCCGCGGTCCCTGTCGGCTCGACCAGGCCGTAGCAGATGTCCTTGCAGATGCGCTCGCGGTCCGTGGCCAGCGCGACGGCGCGGCGGAACATCGGGTCGTCGAAGGGCGCCTGCCGGTTGTTGGGCGTGACCATCAAGGTGCAGCCCAGCGCCGGCTTGGCGGCGCCAGCAATGCCGGGGGATGACTTCAAACGCGCGAAATCCTTGGCCGGCGGTGCGCCGATGACCTGCGACTGTCCCGACAGCAGCGATGCGACGCGCGCCGCTTCCTCGGGAATGATCTTGATGACGATCTTTTCCCACTTCGGCGTGCCCTTGCGCCAGTAGTTCGGGTTGCGCCGCAGTTCGATGTTGTCGTTGGCCTGCGAAGAAACGAAGATGGCCGGGCCGGTGCCCACACCGATGGGCGTGGACTTGAAGTGGTCGACGGGCATCTTCTCGCGGCTGCCCGCGGGGAACACGGCCATGTACTTCGTCATGTAGTCCAGGAAGGGCCGGTACGCGTATTTCATCTTGAAGACGACACGCGTCGGACTTTCCACGGTGATGGAGTCGATGGGCGTCCACATCGGCCTGCGCAGCGCGCGGTTGGCGGGGTTCAGGGTGTATTCGTAGCTGTACTTGACGTCCTCCGCCGTGAACTTCTGCCCGTTCTGGAAGGTGACGTCGTCGCGGAGTTCGAAGGTGTAGGTCAGCTGGTCCTTGGAGATCGTCCAGGACTTCGCCAGCATCGGCACCTGCTGCCCGTTGCCATCGATCTCCACAAGGTTCTCGAAGATGAGCTGGTTGACGACCATGGCGTCATGGTTGCTCTGGTTGATGGGGTCGAAGGTGGTCGGGTTGCTGGGGATGACCACGGTCAGGACGCCGGCTTCCGCGGCAGCCGCCTGCCTGATCCACCGCGGCAGGAACATGGTGGTGGCCGCACCCAGGGCCGCGCCCTGGATCAGACGGCGGCGAGTCGCATCGTGGCGGATCATGGACGGGGCTTGTGTCGATGGGGTACGGGTCATTGCGGATTCTCCTCGGTCAAAGAAAGGGATTGCGGGCGTTGGAAAGGCACATGCGGCAGGCTGCGCGCCAGCCGGGGGATCACTTCCATCAAGGGCAGCTGCATCGTGCTGGCCAGTTCGTCGGGTGCGATCTCCAGGTCGCCGTCGAGGCCCATCAGGGTCACAACGCTGCCGATGGCGGCTTGTGGAACATCCGTCACGTCGACGGCCGTATGCTGGAAGGAGCGGCGGCCGATGGCAGGCGCGAAACATCCATGCACGATGACGCGGCCCAGTGGCGGCACATGGTTCAGCCCATCCCAGAAGCCGATGGGAACGATCGCCAGGCGCAGCTCCTTTTTAAGCCGCATGGGAGCGCCATAACCCAGGCCCAGCACCGCGCCGGCCGGATGGCGCTGGATGTGCACGATGCGGCCCCGCACTGCCGCGAGCAGCGGGTCGAGCCTCGCTTGCTGCATGAGCTTGCGGTCCAGCGCGCCGTAGATGAAGCGCCCCGGGTCCACACCTGTGTAGTGCAGGCCAGGATGCAGAATCATCACGCGGCTGCTCGCCAGGATCTGTTCCAGGTCGCGCAAGCCATGCCGCGCGGCGTCTTGCACGGCGCTCTCGAAGGTGGCGCTCTGCTGCGCCGTGACCTCCGGGTCTTCAGGCGAACTCAGATGGCTGTACACGCCGCGCAGGCGGATCAGCGATTGCCGGCGCAGCCTCTCGAAGGCGCCATTCCACTGCCGGGGCGCCAGGCCGAAACGGCCGAAGCCGGAGTCGATTTCCACGAAGGCATCGAGCGGGCGTTGCAGCGCGACCAGGGCATCGAGCATCTCGATGCTCTGGATCGTCATGGTCACGCCCAGATCGAGCACAGCCGCGACCTCTTGCGGCAATGTGGACGCAAACAGGAGGATCTCCGCCGTGACACCACTCTGTCGAATCTTGAGGGCTTCCTCAGGGCTGCCGACACAGATGCCGTCTACACCAGCCGCCAGCGCGAGCCCGGCCACCGTGTCGGCACCGAAGCCGAAACCGTCGCCCTTGCAGACGAAATAAATCTTGCGATCCGGGCCGACGCAGTTGCGCGCCACCGCCACATTGCGCCGGATGGCGTCCAGGTCGATCTCGGCCCAGCTGGGCCGCAGCAGCCGCTGCGGGATCAAGGCACTCTCAGGGTAGGGCATGTTCGGTATCTCCGGCAAGGCTCAGGCCTGGATCCACTGCTGTGGGATCTTGTTGCTGTAGGCGAAGACGCGCAGCTGTGTGGCGAGCCGTTCATCCTTGGATTGCGCCAGCAGCTTCGCACGGCATTGCCGCGTCTTCTCCGGGTCCACGCGCAGCGGCGTGCCCACCAGCGCAACGCCGTAGACCTCCAGCGCGTAACCGATCGAGATGCGTTGGTCCAGCACGTCTTCCAGCACGGCGGCTGGGTCGCGTCGCGTCGCGTCGCCGTACCCGCCCGCCCCGGCGGCAATATGCCGTATGCGGTCACCCCGGCGCATCGGCGTGATGCCGCTGGGCATGGTCGGCAGCAACCGGGTGCCTTCGGACGTGACCAGCACGTTGAACGACGGTGAACCCGGCAGCCCACCTTCCAGTCCCATGGGAAGGTGTGAGCGCCGATCGGAGCGCAGCCCCAGCCCTGCGCCGTCGGCGAGCAGCTCGTACTCGCGCACGATGGCCATGCCGCCACGGTGCTCCCCGGCACCGCCGGAATCTTCCACGAACCCGTAGCGCGTGATCTTCAATGGCAGCCGCGCTTCGATCAGCTCGACCGGCTGGTTCGTCATATTGCCCAGCGGACTGGAGATGCCATCGACACCATCGCCCAGGCGCTTGCCGCCCCAGCTTCCGAGCACGCCATCGGTGATGAGCCAGGTCTTGCCCGCACTCTGCCCCGAGATCGAGACCACCGACGGGCCGCCCTCGCCCAGTGCCGGCATGCGGTCGGGCACGATCTGCGCGAAGGCACCGTGCAGCACATCGAACAACCGGTACGCCAGGACTCCGCGCGCAGCGCAGGCCGCGGGCGCGAAGGGGTGGACGATGCTTCCCTCCTGCGCCTTCACCGTCAGCACGCGGCTGAAGCCATCGCAGTTGGGCACATCGACGCCGATGGCGGAGCGCACGGCCGCGAAGGCCACGGAGTTCGTGGTTGCGATCGGGCAGTTGATGGCGCCCTGCACTTGCGGCGAGGTGCCGTTCCAGTCGATCGTGATGGCGCTGCCGCGCACGCTTACCTTGACCTGGAAATTGATCACGGCGGGCTTGTCGCCCAGCCCGTCGATGTAGTCGGTCTGCACATAGTCGCCGTCGGGCATGGCCTCGATGGCGCTGCGGGTCAGGCGTTCGGCATAGTCGTGCAAGGCTTCGACATAGTGATTGAACTGCGTCACGCCGTATTTCTCGACCAGGCGTGCCATTCCCTTCTCGCCCGCCCGGCACGCGGACTCCTGTGCGCGCAGGTCGCCCAGCAGCTGCGTGGGCATGCGCGAGTTGAGCGCGAGCAAGGCAACGAGGTCCGCGTTCTGCACACCCGCGCGGTAGAGCTTGACAAGGGGGATTCGCACGCCTTCCTGGAAGACCTCGGTGGCCGCCAGCGCCATGCTGCCCGGCGCCATACCGCCGATGTCGGCGTGGTGCACGATGGTGCCCACGAACGCCGCCAAACGGCCCTCGGCGAAGATCGGCAGGATCACGTAAACGTCGGGCAGATGCATTCCGCCGCCCACATAAGGGTCGTTCATGATGAACATGTCGCCCGGAGCGAGGCTGGCGATCTCTTCGCGCATCAGCTTGCGCATCGCGTCGGGAAAGGCGCCCAGATGGATGGCCAGCGTCAGCCCCTGCGCAATGGTGCGGCCCTGGCTGTCGAACACCGCGGTGGAGAAGTCCATCGAGTCGCGCACGATGGGCGAATAGGCCGTGCGCAGCAGCACGAGCGCCATTTCGTCCGCGATGGAACTCAGCGCGTTCTTGACAATTTCCAGGCTGGCGGAATCTATGGCAATGGTCATGGGGGGCCTACAGCGAAATGCGGATGTTGTGGTGGGCGTCCAGGGTAGCCTGCGCGTCCGGCGGGATGACACAGGTCGCGTCGTACTCTTCAACGATCACCGGACCCGCGGTCGGCGTGGCGGACAGCGCGGTGCGTGGGATCACGGGCGTCTGGATCACCCCGTGCTCGCGTCCGAAGTAGGCGGGACGCAGCACCGGCGTGTGGTCGCTCCGCGTCGACACGTGACCGGCGCGCGATCCGTCATACCGTGCGGCGCGCGACACCGCCAGGGTACCCGTCACACGCACGTTCACCAGCTCGACCGGGTCGGTGGTGGATGCATGGCCGTAGGTCTTGCGGTGCTCGGCGTGAAAGGCCTCGACGACCTGCGCCATTTCAATGTGTGCGCCCGTCTTCGTGAGCAGCGGGACGGTCAGCTCGTAGGCCTGTTCCGCGTAACGCAGGTCCAGCGAGCACAGCAGCCGGAAATCGGAGGGCGCGTGGCCTTCCTCGGCAAGGGTTGCACTCGCCTGCCGGGTCAGTTCGGCAAGCGCGGACTCCATCTCGGCGTCCTGCAGCAGATCCAGGCGGCGGAACAGCGTGCGCATGAATTCGTGGCGCGTCTCCGAGTACAGCAGGCCCAGCGCGCTGAAGACACCCGGACTCGGAGGCACGATCACCGTCTTCATCTCCATCAGGCCGGCGATGGCATGCGCGATCACCGGACCGTTGCCACCGAAAGCGAACAGCGCAAAGTCGCGAGGATCCCGTCCGCGATACACCGACACCGCCTTGACGGCGCGTGTCATCGTGGCCGCGGCGATGGACAGGACGCCATGCGCGGCATCCAGCAGTTCCAGGCCCGATGGTTTGGCGATCAACATGTCCAGCGCAAGCCGTGCCTTCTTGCCATTGATCGGCAGCTCACCCCCGGCGAGGAAGTCGGGGTTGAGATAGCCTAATGTGACCAGCGCATCCGTGAGGGTCGGCGTTTTGCCGCCCGCGTCGTAACACACCGGGCCCGGCACCGAACCGGCGGAGTCCGGGCCGACGCGTATCAGCCCGCCGGCATCCAGACGCACCTTGCTGCCACCGCCCGCGCCGATCTCCGACACGTCGATGAAGGGCAGCTTGACGGCATGGCCACCGCCCTTGACGAGTTAGCTGCTGAGGTTGATGCCGGCGCCAACCTCGTATTCCGTGGTGCGCGCGGGCTGGCCGTCTTCCACGATGGCCGCCTTGGCGGTGGTGCCGCCCATGTCCACCGTGATGATGTCCGCATAACCGGACGAAGAAGCGACGAAGGCACCCGCGATGACACCCGCCGCCGGGCCCGACTCGATGATGCACGCGGGCTTCTGCATGACCGCCTCGGCCGTCATCACGCCGCCGTTGGAATGCATGATGCTCACCGGCGCGTTCATGCCCACATCGCGCAGCTTGCCGATCAGCGAACGCAGATAACCCACCACCACGGGGCCGAGATAAGCATTGACCACCGTCGTGCTTGTGCGCTCGTATTCGCGGATCTCGGGCAGGATCTCGTGCGAGCAGGTGATGTAGACCGAGTCGCCGAAGGCCTTGGCGAGGATGGCGCGGATGCGTGCCTCGTGTGCCGGGTTGGCATAGGAATGCAGCAGGCTGACCGCCACCGCTTCGATACGCTCGTCGCGCATGTCCCGCACGATCTTGTCCATGCCGCGCTCGTCGAGAGGCACATCGATGCTTCCGTCGGCATACAGGCGTTCGTCCACCTCGTAGCGGTGCCGGCGCCGCGCCAAGGCCTTGGGTTTCGAGTAGTTCAGGTTGTAGAGCGCGGGAGCGCGCAGCCGGGCGATTTCCAGCACATCCCGGAAGCCCCGCGTCGTGATCAACGCGGTGCGGGCACCCTTCTCTTCGAGCACGGTATTGGTCGCGACCGTCGTCGCATGAACCAGTTCACGCACCTGCGAAGGATGCGCACCGATGGACGACAGCAACGAGGTCAGACCCTCCACGATGGCGCGGCCGTAGTCGTCCGGCGTGGACGACAGCTTCTTCGTGTGGATGCCGCCCCGGTCGTCGGCAATGACGATGTCGGTGAAAGTACCGCCAATGTCGACGCCGGCGCGATAGGAGACTTCAGTGTTCATGGGCCTCAAGCAGGTAGATTGGTCTGGAGATGAATCGTTTCAATGAATCGTTTCATTTTGGCGATTCTAGTGCCCCCGGACAAGAAACGTCAATGACCAACTATTTCAAGTGGTTATTCGAAAGACATCTGGCACGCAAGCGGTCGAGCGTTCTGCGGGTGGCAATGAAACGTTATCTCCAAGACCGATAACGGGTCCCATGCGCCAGCGCGCCGTCAGTCAGGCAGCCCGGCCTTCGCGAGGCCCTCTTTGATTCTTGCGAGGTCCGTGTCGTTTTGAAACGGCAACCGGGCCAGGTGCCCGGCAAGGGAATATTTCGGGCTGATGTCCTTCAGCTCACTCCAGACACGCCGCGCTTCGTCAACCTCGTCCAGATGGCCCAGTGCAGAGGCCAGAAAGGCGCGCGACAGATCAGTCTTTGGTGCGAGGCGGATCCGCTCGCGGAACGATGCGGCGGCGGCATCGAACTGCCCGGCCACGAGGTACGCCGAGCCCAGGAAGTGCATGTATTGTTGTGTGAAAACCGGGTCGAGGAGTATGGCCCGCTCGATCATCGGGATCGCCGCCAAAGGATGGCCCAGGTAGGTCTCTATGAGGCCCCGCGTGCCATAGGCCAGGGCATAGTTGGGGTTGAGCACCAGTGCTTTGTCGGCCTGTGCAAGCGCTAGCACCAGGTCGCGCCTCCACATGGTGACAACCGCCGAGGCGTAGTGTGCATAAGGTTCGCCAGGACCTTTTTCGATCGCCTGCGCGGCGAAATGCGCGGCAACATCGAGCGCATCGGGGGTGTCTGACCAGTGGTTCTGGAAGTCGAGGCAATAGGCCATGGCGAGGCCTCCAAATGGCTCGGCGTAACCCGGGTCGAGCTCGATCGCGCGCCTGTAGGTGGCAACGACCAGATCGAAAAACGCACGATTCTTGTTCACGGTGTTGACCATCAGCTCCCGTCCCCGCAGGAAACAGTCGTGCGCTTCGACGTTGCTGGTCCGGCTGCTCGCGAGCAGCGCCCGTTCGGCCGGCCGCAGCGTGACCTTGAGCGCATCGACGATCCTTTGCGTCACTTCATCCTGCAGCGCAAAAATGTCGGTGATGTCGCGGTCGTACCTTTCCGCCCACAGATGACCGCCGGTTGTGGCATCGATGAGCTGGGCCGTGATTCGCAGGCGGTTGCCAGCGCGGCGGATCGAGCCCTCCAGCACCGACATGACGCCAAGCTCGCGCCCTACCGTGCGGACATCGGGACTCTTGTGCTTGTAGGCAAAGCTTGAGTTGCGCGCCACCACCATCAGCCCCGCGATCCTGGAGAGGTCGGTGATGATGTCTTCCGTAATGCCGTCGGAGAAGTATTCCTGCTCTGCGTCACCGCTCATGTTGGTAAACGGCAGTACCGCGATCGATGGTTTGCCAGGCAGCGGGAGGTTCATGGGGGTGATGGCCGCATGTGCCTTACCTCTGCTTGAACCGTCCATCCCGGCCGCTCTTGAACCCGGCCCCGGTGTGTCGTTCTCCGCATGCACCGCGAAAACCCGCACCGCATGGGCGATGTTCTTCACCTGCTGCTCGCCCTGGTCCACAAAACGGGCGCCAAGTTTGCCGCGCACCGCACCATGAACGGCGTCGGAAATCATGCTGCTGCCCGGCTCGGCCAGGCCCTGCAGCCGCGCGGCGATGTTGACACCGTCGCCATATATCGTGCCATCGATCTTTTCGATCACGTCGCCGAGGTGCACCCCGATGCGAAAAAGCATGCGGCGGTCTTGCGGGACCGCGGCGGCCAGGGCGTTGACCTCCTGTTGTATCTTGAGCGCGGCCGCTACCGCCCCGATTGCCGTCTCGAACAGCGCCAGCACCGAGTCACCGGCCATGTCGATCACCCGGCCCTGGTGGGCCTCAATCTGCGCGCGAAACACATTGCGTGCCGCGTCGAGCGCCGCCACCGTGGAACGGTCATCGCCGGCCATCAGGCGCGAATACCCCGCGGCGTCCGCGGCCAGAATCGCAACCAATCGTTGTTTGAAATCGGTACCAGTCACTTCCGTCCTCCGGTCAAGCCGTTTAACCGGTTCATCTTACCCGTACACGACGCGCGCAGAGAGCAGCTACGGAGCCCTCGCCCGCGAAAGACCGGGGCTGTGAAGTCAAAATTCCGCCCGTTCCCGGGCGATCAATCCAGGTTAGTCCCCCATGGTTTCCGCCCAGGTCAGCGCCTGCAGGTGGGCCCAGTTCACCTGGTGGTTGCTCAATGTCAAGGCTTCAGTCAGACGCGCGAAGTTGGCATCGTCCGCGGATTCGCAGGCGATGGCAAGTTGCAGGAAAGGCGCCAGAGAGCCTGTGTTGTGCAGCAGCGCGTCGGCGATCGGATCGGGCAGGGTAACAGCGGCAATGGCACTGTCCATCGGTACGCCGAGCATGGTGTCGAGCAGCGAGAAGACACCGGTGACAAACTGATAGGCATTTCAACCAACTGATAACTGATAGGCATTTCAACCACCTCAAGGCCAGTATGGCACCTTTGAGCGGCCGTCAGTCCGCGTAAAGCCTTACCCTTTGCGCAGCAATCACCCCTGCCCGGCAGGTCCACCCCAAAAATGCACCTTCCGGCAGAGCGATT
>JANYBQ010000396.1 GCA_025360705.1 Betaproteobacteria bacterium
CTTTTGAAAATGCGGCGCTGGCGTTGGCGCAAACCTACCGCGACGGAAAGCGGATCGAGTTTTTCGGCGTTGGCAATTCCGGCGTGGTGGCGCAGGATGCACAACACAAATTTTTCCGTCTTGGTGTCCATGCCATCGCCTACAGCGACGGGCATATGCAGGTGATGAGCGCCACGCTGCTGGGGCCGGGCGACTGCGTTGTGGTGATCTCCAACTCGGGGCGCACGCGTGACCTGATGGATGCCTGCGACATCGCGCGCAAGAATGGCGCCACCACCATCGTCATCACCGCCACCGGTTCTCCGCTGGCGCTGGCCGGGCACATTCACCTGTCGGCCGACCACCCGGAAGGTTTTGACAACTACAGCCCGATGGTGTCGCGCCTGCTGCATCTGCTGATCATCGACATTCTGGCAACCTGCGTGGCCTTGCGTATCGGCAGCGAGGTGGTTCAACCGCGGCTGCGAGACATGAAAAACAACCTGCGCAATAAACGCTACACCTGAACCAGCGGCATCGCGTGTTCGGCCAGGCTGGCATGCAAGGCCGAGCCGAGCGGCAGAATCTCGTCGTTGAAATCGTAGCGGGTGTTGTGCAGGAAAGCACAACCCACGCCGTTTTCCGCGCCTTGCCCGATGCGCAGATAGGCTCCGGGCTTGACTTGCAGCATGAACGAGAAATCTTCCGCGCCCATGCTGGGCTCCAGATCGCGCACCACGTGTTCGCGTCCGAGCAGGCTGGTGGCGACATCAGCGGCGAAGTGCGCTTCCGGCGCGCTGTTGATGGTGGCCGGATACATGCGCTCGAAACGCACCGTGGCGGTCGCACCGAAGGCCACCGCAACCGCCCCGCACAACTCGATCAGGCGGCGTTCCACGAGGGCTTGAACGATCGGACAGAAGGTCCGCACCGTGCCGACCAAGGTGGCGCTATCGGGAATCACGCTCATGGCATTCATTTCGCCCGCGCGCATGGCGCACAGGCTGATGACCGCACTCTCGACCGGGCGCACGTTGCGCGACACGATGCTTTGCACCGCCGTGATGATGTGCGCCGCCACCAGCACCGGGTCAATCGTCGTGTAAGCATGCGCGCCGTGACCGCCCTTGCCCGTGATCTCGATCGTGATACGGTCGGCCGCCGCCATCATCGGCCCGGGGTTGATACCCACGGTGCCGGGACGCATGGCAGGCCAGTTGTGCATGCCGTACACCGCATCGACCGGAAATCGCTCGAACAGACCATCTTCGATCATCGCTTTGGCACCCGCGTACCCCTCTTCCCCCGGCTGGAAAATCAGCACCGCCGTGCCGTCGAAATTGCGTGTCTCGCTCAGGTAACGCGCGGCTCCCACCAGCATCGCCGTATGGCCGTCGTGCCCGCAACCGTGCATCAAGCCGGGTGTGGACGACTTCCATGCAAAATCGTTGTTCTCGGCCATCGGCAAGGCGTCCATGTCCGCGCGCAGACCGATCAACTTGCCGCTGGCGCTGCGCTGGCCTCGTACCACGGCCACCACGCCGGTCTTGCCGATGCCGGTATGAATTTCATCCACACCGCATAACTTCAGCGCCTCGGCCACGCGGCGAGAGGTGTAGTGCTCTTCAAAGCCCAACTCGGGGTGCGCATGCAGGTCGCGACGCAGCGCCGTCAGCTCGGGATGGAACTGCGCGATGTGTGCGAAGGCCCTGCCCTTGGCGCGCAGGCGATGGTCTTGAACCGGTGCTGTCATCAGTGTCCCCTGTTATCCACGCGCCGGCGCGGATCGATTGCAAATTAGAGCAGATGAAGCGGCAGGGCCGCGATCACAAAGTGGGCCGGCCGGTGAAACCTGGATCGATGCAGCCTGCCGGGTCGCCGCACAATTAGCCAGAGCTTCAGGGCTTTATCGCAATCGGCACATGCCGTACCGGCCCGTACCAGGCGCGCGCCGTCGAGCGGGTGTTGTCGGTGCCGGTCATGATGCCGATCACGACCAGTGCGCCGGGCGGCTCGCCAAAGGCCTTGACAAAATCGGCCCGGATGTCGCGCTCGTAATCCAGCCAGCGGTGCAAATTGGCGGGGCCGGACTCCATGACGATTTTGCGGATGCGATCGGTACCCGTGTCGACAAGCACGCGTTCAAACGGATCCTGATTGCACCACACGTACATCAAGGTGGCATAAGGCATCGGCTCGCCGGTCAATAGCTGCGCTAGTTCCGACAACATGGAATTTTTCGCGGAGAGCTTCGATCGGTCTCCTTCGAACCCCAGTACTACACGCACCGGAGAATCAGCTAACTCGCGCACCGAAAGGTCGGCATCTTCTATCAATGCCGGAACTTTCCAGGAGAAACGCAGGCGATTCAGTTGCGCTGGCTCGACGCGTACCGCCTGGCGCACTATGCTGGCCGAAGAGATGGCATCCACCATGACTGCATCGCGCCCGTCGATGCGGTCATATCGGTACTGGACAGTGCCAAGTTTTCCGCTTGAGTTCACGCCGCTAACCAATCGATATCAGGGGGCGGGTCATGTTTGCGATATTTGATCATGATTTTCTTGACGTCAGGCGCAAAAGCGGGAACCGAGAAAAATGCCGGGATGGT
>JANYBQ010000406.1 GCA_025360705.1 Betaproteobacteria bacterium
CAGTAACACCGGCAAGAACACCACGCGTACCGTGAGCGGCGCACATTTTCTGTGGTTGGTGCTGCAGCACGTCTTGCCCAAGGGATTTCGGCGCTCGCGCAACTTCGGTTTGCTGCATCCCAACTGCCGCCACCGCCAGCGGCTGGCGCTGTTGCGCATGGGGTGCAGGGCGGGCGCCAAGGCGGGCATGCCGCCGTGCACACAGCCAGCCACACAACCAGCCTTGAGCGAACGGCCCAAACTGAAGTGCCACTGCTGCGGCGCGCAAATGGTGATCGTGCGTCGGCGCATCGCGCCCCTGACCGCAAAGGATGTTGCGCCAGAGCCAGCCGATGCGAAACGCGAGGGACCCGTGAGGGACACGTGAGCTGAGCGGCCACACGCGCATCACCACCGGCTGGCAACATGCCCACGGGTGTGGTGGCGACGCTCGGCTCAAATATCGCAAACCCCATCCAACTACCCTCGCAATGAGGGTGATGACGGCAACAAAAGCCGCCCGCATCAGTCAACGCCACCTGCGCGTCCGCCAGGGCAGGCCAAACTTCCCGGAGATGTTTTCTGTAGCGGCGACCGGTAGGTAGTCCGGGCCCGTCCAACAGCCGGATCAGATCGCGGCTTCGCGCGATCTATCCTTTTTCGTTAGCGTACGGGCAGGCTGTGTCCGGCCTATACCGGACAACCCAGCTTTGTATCGCCCGGAAAGCGCAGGCTGACGGTACGGAGCCCGTCCTTGCCGGAAGACCGCACTTCGAAGTCCTTGGTGTTCGCCGCCAGATGAAGTATCCCGATCAAATGCCCGGGGGCGAGTGGCTCGCAAAACTTCTTCCGCAGTGGATCGAAGCCCGGTATTGCCAGGTGGCAGAGCCAGTTGCAGAGTGCGGGTAATGGGTACACGGCGAGATCTTCCGTCCAGAGCGCGTGGTTTAGCGCAGTCTGGTCGCAACACATGGACCCATTCGTTGCATCGAGTCCCGCGCCAAAATGCTTTGCCCACAATTTCCAGTGCGGCGCATCGACGTGAAGCGCGAACACACCGGAATTGACGTAGGTTTCCCAAAGCGCCCGTTGCGCGGCCCGCGGACCGAAATAACTCTTCAATTGCGCCAGCCGCCATTCGAGCATGTCGGCGCTGTGGCGGTAGGCCCGATCCACCTGGGGCGCAACCGCCAAGTGCCCCTGTGCCGCTGCCGCGAAATACCACTCCAGCGCAAACCGCTCCTGCACCCAGGTGTCCGCATCCATCCAAAGATAAACGTCATAACCCGGAAAATAGTCGGGAAGAAAGGGGCGCGCGGTTAATGCGCGCAAATGGGGTTGCCGCGCCCGCAGTTGAGGATCTATCGGCAGGTCCCAGGCGGGCACGAGAACCTGCGCCGCATGACGTGCCGCCCATTCGCGATTTTCAGGCCCCAGCCCTACATCGAGAACCGCAAAATCCGTGAAGGACCGCGGTTCCAACTGCAAAAGCGACCCGGCCAGACCCCGAAGCAGCGGCATGAAAGCATCATTGGCAGCCGTAACGACAAGAGTTCGCATGAGGCAGCGGGTCTACCGCAAGCCTGGGTCGCCGGCGTCGGTAAATTTACGCGCCGTGACCTCGATTTCTATGCGCATGCGCGGGTCGGCCAGACCGGCCGAAATCATCATCGCGGCCGGCCGGATTTCACCGAAGTATTTGCGCAGCACCGGCCAGCATTGGGGAAACTCCGCGCCGTTGGGCAAGACGTAGGTAACGCGCACCACGTCGTGAAGGCCCGACCCCGCCTGCTCCAGCGCGGCGGCGATGTTCTTCAGGCATTGCTCCGTCTGCTCCAGCAAGCCATCCGCAATTGTCATGGTCGCATAGTCGAAGCCCGTGGTGCCCGAGACGAACACCCAGTCGCCATCCACCACGGCGCGGGAGTAACCGATGTCGTGCTCAAAGCTTGAGCCAGAGGAGATGAGTTGGCGGGTCATGGTGCGCACCAGCCGGACGGCGGGTTCTTGAAGATGGGATTGTGCGGCATTCCCACGCGCATCAGGCACCCGCACCGAGCCGGTGAGCGGCGGCAAGAAATTCGCCCAACTCGCGGCTACGTTCGACTGGAAAGGATTCACCCGTAACCACCAGGCTGGCGATGCGATAGACACGAAAGACGCGGAACGCCGCGTCAGATTCGCTCCATGCACCAAGAGTCCAGGTTCCGCCAAGGTAACGCAGGCACAGCGGCCGTACACGCGCGTCCGTCACCGCTCCATCGCCGCGCGTGTAGCTGAACGCAATTCGGAGGCGGCCCGATACCGCGCCTCGAAGCTCACGCAGCGCACGTTTGATCTCGGGCGAAACCCGAAAGTCCGGCACCTGCAGTCCGGTGTCTTCGAGTCTGGGTTTTAGCTGCGCTGGGAGGGCGGCATCCACTTTGGCAAGCACGGCCTCGGCGGCTTTGCCAAGCCCTTCGTCAGCGCAGCTCTGCACCAGGCGTGCGCCAAATACCAGCGCCTGCAACTCCTCGGCGGAGAACATCAGCGGCGGTATGTGGTAGCCGCGCCGCAGCCTGAAACCGACGCCCGCCTCGCCTTCGATCGGCACACCGGAGCGCGACAAATCGCCGATGTCGCGGTATACCGTGCGCCTGGATACCCCCAGGCGGGCGGCGAGCCAGTCTCCCGTGAGTATTTTTTCGCGCCCGAGCAACAGCGTCAACTGGAACAGGCGGTCCGCGCGGCGCATGATTTTTCTTCAGTCTGGTGACACAACGGTGTCACCAGACACAGCCTATTATTTGCCCGGGTCTTCTTGTGCAAGACGACCGACCTTCCATCCCCATTACAGGAGTACTCCATGTCCAGCGTCATCAACTGGTTCGACATACCCGCTACCGACTTCGAGCGTGCCGTGAAGTTCTACGAAACAATCCTGGACATCCGGCTGATGCAGGAAAACATGCTCGGTGCGCGCATGGCGATCTTCCCCGCGAACCCCGGCGAGGCTACCGGCGCGGTCATGGCACGCGACGGCGTAGCGCCCGCGACCGGCGGGACGACCATTTACCTGAAGGCCGGCCCCGATCTCGGGATAGCGCTTGCGCGGGTGCAAATGGCTGGCGGGAATGTGCTGCATCCAAAAACCTTCATCAAGGAGGGTATGGGCTACTTCGGTCTGCTGCTCGACACCGAGGGCAACAGTGTAGGTCTGCATTCGCCAAACTGAGGCGCGCAACTTCTTCATAGCGCCTCGAATCCCCGGCTTGAATCCGCTTTTGTGCGTTCGGCCGGCGTATGCAACGCACAATGCGGCTCGTGGCGGCGTCTACCTGCTCGGAATCGATGGCGTGTTTCATGGGCTGGATATTACCCAGTCCCTGCATGCCAATACGCCAAGACGGCGGCGCGTGGGTCAGCGCGGGTCGGACAGCGCCGCCAGCGCAGCGGCGCTGGGCCGGGCGTAGGCGAAGCGGCGGCTGGCGCCGAGACCGGCGCGGGTGGCCATGGCCACCGCGTATTCGGCGAACAACACACCGGCGGCAACGGCGTCGATGATGGGCACCTGGTCCACTTCGAACACATGGTTCACCGCCATCATCGCGGCCATCATGCCCTCGGCGGCGATGATGGCGTCCGCGCCGTCGTCGATCGCCACACGCGCGGCATTCTTGAACTTCTCGATGTACGGGGTGGGGCTGTCGAAGTTGCGGTCAAGCTCGCCCTCGGTCATCACCTCGTCTACGGTGTAGACACCCAGGATGCGCTGGTCCAGCCGGTGAATATCGACTGCCTTCTTGATGTAGACCGCGTGCTGCTTGCTCAGCGTCACCAGGGCGGTCTTGGGCGCCACAGTGCAGGCGGTGAGCATCGAGCTCTCGGCCACCGTCACGACTGGAATGGTGGCCAGCGAGCGCATCTCGCGCAGTGCCGGTTCACTCAGCGAGCCGATGATGAAAGCCCCGTGGCCGGTGCGCTCGGCTTCCTGTAGCGCGGCAAAAAACATCGGCACATAGGTCATCTGGTAGGACCAGGGCGAGGAGATGCAGTCGCTGACGTCGAGGCCGCGGTTGTACTTGGGGTTGGTGCCGTGCAGCGACACCGTGGTGCCTGGCGAGGCAACCTCCTCGAAGCGCCTGGTCAGGGCCTTGCGATAACCGGGATGGTGGTCGAAGTCAACGCCGGACTGGTACCAGATCTTGAGCGGCATGGGGAGTCTCCTGAAGTGGGGATCGTGGATCGGCAACCTCGAAGTGTACGGAGAAGGGCGACGGGCCGCTGTCGACGTCGCGCTGTCGTTGAAGCCTAACTGGCTGAAGTCGGCAATCGGCCGGCGCGTGGTGAACGATTCGACCTGGAATCCCTCGCGTTCGCAGGACGTGACCCGGGCCGAGGCTTGCGTGGCGACGGCCACGGCGACCAGCGTCAGGAGGTTGCGCAAAGTGGGTGCATGCCGCCTCCCTTGAGAACCAGTGAAGACTGGTCAGTGAGGCTGTACGGGATCGCTTGCCGGACGCGAACAGCGGACCATGCCGCTGCGTCAGGTGGTAGAGATCCTACGCGGTTGCCGGACCGTGCTCAGGGGCCACCGCTTGCGGGCAGCAACAGGCCCGGTAGCAAGTAAGGTGCTTGCCTCAAGCTTGACGGAGTGAGCGCCGCCGTTGTGCGGCGAGCCCCAGCAGAGCCAGGCCAACCAGGGCCACGCTGCCAGGCTCCGGGACGACGCTCGGTGGCCTGGGCTGTGTTGTGTAGTCGACGACTACGCTTGCGGTCTCGCCGTCGAGGGCGAATGCCAGTGCCAGGCCGAGATCCCCAGGACCGGGCACAAAGTTGCTGCCATCCGCCGAGAGCACGCTCAGGTCACCCGCCTCGAGGGCGCTGCCGAACCCGGTAAATTTACCGGAGCCGAAGTCCACCGGTGAGGCGCCGGCGGATAGGGATCAATACCGGCTATCACCGATGTAATGAGCGGGCAGGTGCAAGTGATGTGCGGATAGGAAATTCAAATACGAAGGGACTCCC
>JANYBQ010000415.1 GCA_025360705.1 Betaproteobacteria bacterium
TCGGCGCCAACGGCTGCGGCCGACAACCCCAGTAACAGCGGAAGGATAAGACCAAAGATACGATTCATGCACTTTTCCTTCAGGTTGGTTAAGTCGGAGCCAAAGCGATGCTCACGGGTTCGCCCAGAAAATGCGCATGCCGACACCCCAGTATCTCAAAGCGCTGCCCAACCAGACTGATCGTGCCGTACCGAGCGGCGCTGGCGCTGCGGAACCTTGATGCGGAACGCGCCGGCCAAGACCACCGCGGGGCACTCGCGTCGAACGTTGGGGTTGGTTAGATAGCGCTCCAGCGGCTGGTGCCGATCTCCGAATGGTGGGTGCGGTGACTCCTGCTTCGCGTTCTGGTACGGGGAACAGGGCAAGGTCGTCTGGTGAACGATCGCCGAATCACCACCGCCCCATCACGCTGCCTGATCAAAACGCGGCTAATTGCCATCATCCAAGGTGATCGTGCTCATAGGCGATCCCTGGGCTAAAATTTAGCAATCATTTGACAAGGTCGGTGTTAGTGCGCCGCCCCTGGCAACCTGCAGTCTCGCACCCACATAGGTCCTTTTATGTCCGAACCGACGGCACAAGCTTCAATTGCACCGGCTGATGCAGCCTTGCTGCTTGAAGTTGCTGATTTGGCGGTAAGCGCCTTGAATCTTGAAGTCCGCGCTGCCGACGTGCAAGCTGACGAACCGCTGTATGGCGACGGCCTGGGTCTGGACTCCATCGATATTCTCGAAATTGCGCTGGTAGTCTCCAAACGCTACGGCCTGCAGCTACGCGCGGACCAGCAAGACAACCACGCAATCTTTCATTCGCTGCGCAGCCTCAGCGACCATATCGCAGCCCAGCGAACGAAGTGAAAGCCGAGCAGAAGGCCGGGTTAAGACAAGCCTGGCGCTGGGGGACGGTGCTCACACTGGGCATAAGTTATTCGGTTCTCTCCCACCTGGCTGCCGCGTCCGCCGCACCCGATCTGCTCGATGCCATGGTTGCCGTAGTCCCGCTTGTCGGGCTGGCATTCGCGATCGCCTGGCGTTCATCGCAGCGTACGCTCATGCTGGCCTTGTGCCTTGCGGCCTGTGCCGTGCTCTACGCTATCAGCGGGTGGCTGGTCAAACATTTTAACTGGGTCTTTTTGCTACAGCATGCAGGCATGTATGCACTGCTCTGCGGCGCTTTCGTCCGAACCTTGCAGGCGGGGCGGACGCCTATGATTGCAGGCTTTGCCCGCATCGTGCACGGCAATCTTTCGCCTGCGCTGATCCGCTACACGCGATCCGCAACCTGGGCCTGGAGCTTCTATTTCGGCAGCATTTCAGGGCTGTCACTGCTGCTCTTCTGGCTCACGCCCGTTCCCATCTGGTCCGTGTTTGCCAACCTGCTGGGCGGTCCGATGCTGGTGCTCATGTTCGTTGGTGAATATGCGGTGCGGTGTTACGTGTTGCCGGTCACAGACCGGGCCGGGCCGCTGGAGGCGATTCGTGCCTACCGGCAGGCTGCTTCGGGCGGCTCGGCGCGCCAGCCATGATCGCGTTCCCACTCGTCACGCATTCCCATGCCGGAGATGTCCTGGCCTACAGTCAGGACAAACCCATCACAGTGGCAGATTTTTTGACCGATGTATGGCTGCTCACCGCCGCGTTGCCGGCCGGCCGGCATGTCCTCAACTCCTGCTGCGACCGCTACCGGTTCGCGGTCGGCGTAGCGGCGGCCTTGCTGGCCGGCAAAATCAGCCTGCTTCCACCTATACTCACGCCGGAAATGGTGCGCCAGGTGAAGAACTTTGCGCCCGATGTGTTTTGTCTGACAGACCAGCCACAACAGTCCATCGACATGCCGCAAATTACCTGGGCGGACGCGGTGACAGATCGCGCATGGGCTCCGGCGGATGGGCTTGTGGACAGGTGTGACATTCCTCGGATTCCGGCCTCCCAGACGGCGGCCATTGTGTTCACCTCCGGCTCGACCGGTTCGCCTGTTGCGCACCGCAAAAGCTGGGGCGGACTGGTTCAGAGCGTGCGCGCCGAGGCTGCCCGGCTCGGCTTGTTGGACGGGCGACGCCACAGCATTGTGGCGACAGTCGCGCCACAACACATGTATGGTTTCGAGTCCAGCGTGCTGATCGCCCTGCAAAGTGGTGCGGCGATGAGCGCCTCGCATCCGTTTTTCCCGGCCGACATCTGCTCGGCACTGACAGCCTCGACGCGCCCCTGCATGCTGGTCACTACGCCGATACATTTGAAGGCGCTGCTGGCGTCGGGCCTGGATATTCCCCTGCCTGATCTCGTGTTGTCGGCAACGGCGCCTATGTCCCCGCAACTGGCGCTGGCAGTAGAGACCCGACTGCAGGCACCCTTGCTCGAAATTTACGGCTCCACCGAGACCGGTCAAATTGCCTCCCGTCGCACCACCGAGACCGCCGAGTGGACGCTCTTTTCGGGCATCACGCTGAAGCTCGCGCAAGGGGCCATGTGGGCCTCGGGTGGGCATGTCGAACAGGCTACGCCGCTTGCAGACGAGATCGAACTGGTGACCGCCGGGCGCTTTCTTCTGCATGGCCGCAGCGCCGACCTCATCAACATCGCAGGCAAGCGCAACTCGCTCGGCTACCTGAACCACCAGCTCAATGCAGTGCCGGGCGTCATCGACGGCGCGTTTTTCATGCCCGACGAACCACAAGCCGATGGCAACCGTGTGATCCGCCTGATGGCTTTTGTCGTTGCCCCCGGTGTGAAGCCCGCCGATCTGCTGGCAGCCCTGCGAGAGCGTATCGACAGCATTTTCCTCCCGCGGCCGATCGTGCTGCTGGAATCCCTGCCGCGCAACAAAACCGGTAAACTGCCGCGCGACAGGCTTCAGGCGCTGGCCCAAGAGCATCAGCGCAAAGGTGTTGTCCATGGACAGTAAAACCACGCTTCACATTGCGCCGGATCACCCGGCTTTCGCAGGTCATTTTCCTGGCGCGCCCATAGTGCCGGGAGTGGTCCTGCTCGATGCCGCTGTACACGCAATGCTGCAAATGCTGCGCCGCCCGATCTCGCACGATGTGGATGGGAGCGGCATTGGGAATATCTGCCAGATCAGCTCCGCCAAGTTCCTCAGTCCCGTTGGTCCGGGCGAGACACTGACAATTTCCTGCACAACCGCCGCCTCGGGCAGCACCCGCTTCGACATTTCAAGCGGCAGCCGGAAAGTGGCCACGGGAACGCTGGTGTTGCCATTGGCGTCATGAAAGACCAGCGCAAGCCCGCGCCATCAGCGGGAGCGGACTGGAAGCAGCACCCCGAACGCAGCCACTTGTTCTGGCTCCGCGCCATGACCTGGATTTCGATGCGGCTGGGCCGGGGTCCCAGTCGCGTCATCCTTTACGGGATCGCAGCCTATTTTCTGGCATTTGCGCCGACAGCCCGCCGCATGTCGCGTAGTTATTTGCAGCGCGCGCTTAAACTGCCATCGCTCGCGGACGTCGGATGGAAGCCTCTGCTTCGGCACTTTTTGTGCTTCGCGTCGGTAATCCACGATCGTGTCTATCTGATCAACGACCGCTTCGAGCTGTTCGATATTCGCGTTCACAACAAGGCCCTAATTGACGCTATCGTGGGCGATGGCCGGGGCGTGTTTCTGATCGGCGCTCACCTGGGAAGTTTCGAAGTGCTGCGGGCGATCGGCCGCAAGCAGCCCGGCCTGCGTATAGCGATGGCGATGTACGAAGAGAACGCGCGCAAGATCAATGCGGCATTGACCGCGATCAACCCGAAGGCGCAACAGGACATCATTGCGCTGGGCCATGTCGATTCGATGATTCGGATCCATGAAATACTGGCCCAGGGCCACGTCGTCGGCATGCTGAGCGATCGCTCTCTGGGTAACGACGACACCCACCGCGTCAGTTTTCTTGGCGACCCGGCCTGGCTGCCGCTGGGTCCCTTCAGGTTGGCCGCTGTCATGAAACGCCAGGTCCTGTTCATGACCGGGCTGTATCGCGGCGACAACCGCTACGACATTCACTTTGAAACACTCGCCGATTTTTCCGCGGTGGCGCCGCGTGGTCGGGCACTGGCAGTGCAAGCCGCCATGGCGCGTTATGCTGTATTGATGGAGCAGTACTGCTACAAAGCGCCCTATAACTGGTTCAATTTTTTCGACTTCTGGCAAGCCCGCGTTCCCCGCCCGGCGAAACCTGCCACGGAAATCACATGACACTCCCGGTTCTGTCCTCAAAACTTGCGATGACGCCGGAACGCACGATGGGTCGCCGTGTGCAAAGTCTGGTGCCCATGCTGGCCGCACTGGCGACCGGCCTGGCACTGGTCGCGCTGAGCCCGGCAGCCTTCGCTGCCTGGGACCTCCAGCAACTGATGGATTCTCTAGCGCAGAACAAATCCGGCCGCGCCACCTTTGTCGAGACAAAACACATTGCCTTGTTGGACAAGCCCGTCGAATCGTCGGGGGAACTGCTTTTCACTGCGCCAGACCGGCTCGAAAAACGCACACTCAAACCCAAACCGGAATCCATGGTCGTGAATGGCGGCGAGTTGTCGATTGAGCGTGGCCGGCAAAAATATCACCTGCAATTGCAGTCCTACCCGGAGTTGGCAGCTTTCATCGACAGCATTCGAGGCACACTGGCGGGCGACCTGAAGGCGCTGGAACGCAACTATCGACTGAACCTGAATGGCTCCGCCGAACGCTGGAACCTGCAACTCCTGCCGCTGGATGCAAAGATGCAGTCAGTCATAAAGCGCATCCGGATCTCGGGCGTGCGCGATCAGGTGAACGACATCGAAATAACCCAAACCGACGGCGACGGTTCGCTGATGACCATCGAAAAACTGGCGGCACCGTAGTGACCGACGCTCGCCGCCGTGCTATGCCTGCGATTGCGCTGTGGCTGGCGTTTTTGTTGACTTGCGGCGTCGTGATCACCCGTACCCAGTTCACCACGGACCTGTCGGCATTTCTGCCGCGCACCCCCACGCCTGAGCAGAAACTGCTCATAGGTCAATTGCGTGACGGTCTGGCCTCGCGCCTTATTTTGGCCGGTATTGAAGGCGCCGATGCGCCCACCCGGGCCCGCTTGTCCAAGCAAATCGCCCAACGTCTGCGCGCCGACCCGGCTTTTGTCGCTGTCAACAACGGCGAGCCCGTCAACACCGAACGCGACCGTACTTTTCTTTTCAACAACCGTTACCTGCTGAGCCCTGCAATAACACCGGCACGCTTCAGCGTAGACGGCCTGCATGCAGCCTTGAGCGACAGCATCGATCTGCTCGCCTCGCCGGCCGGGCTGCTGGTCAAGTCCATGCTGCCACGCGACCCGACCGGTGAAATGGTGCGATTGCTCGACCAGTTCAACAGCGCATCCCATCCGGCGATGATGGACGGCGCCTGGGCTTCACGCGACGGCGCGCGTGCCTTGATGCTGATGCAGACGCGCGCAGCAGGGTCCGACACCGATGCTCAGGAACAGGCCATGGCCGCCATCCAGCAAGCGTTTGACTCGGCCTCCAGCGCCACCCCTGCGGCGCGACTCGTGATGACCGGGCCCGGCGTGTTTTCGGTGACATCGCGCGACACCATCAAAAGCCAGGTCAGCCGCCTGTCCATCATCGGTGTCGGGCTGATCGCCACTTTGCTGTTGCTGGTCTATCGTTCCTTTACTGCGCTGGCATTGGGCCTGTTGCCCGTGATCAGCGGCGCGCGGGCAGGCATTGCAGCAGTCAGTCTGGGCTTCGGTTCCGTCCACGGCATCACCCTGGGATTTGGCACGGCACTGATCGGTGAGGCGGTGGACTATTCGATTTACCTGTTTGTTCAATCAGAGCACGGGGACTCAGACCAGCAGATCTGGATCAAGCGCTTCTGGCCAACCATACGCCTTGGCGTGTTGACCTCCATCTTTGGCTTTGCATCGCTGATGCTGTCAGGTTTTCCGGGGCTGGCGCAACTCGGGGCCTATGCCATTGCCGGTCTGGTGACAGCTGCCTCGGTGACCCGGTTCGTCCTGCCTCATCTGCTGCCCGTGAAGTTCCGTATTCATGATGTATCGGCTATCGGCGCCCACCTGTCCGATTGGGTTCGTCGCGCCGCCACGCTGCGCTGGGCGGCGGCGCTGTTGCTGCTGGTGGCTTGCGCCGTCGTCGTGCTGCACCGTTCAAGCTTGTGGAATGACAGCATCGCTTCATTGAGTCCGGTGTCGCAAGCCGACGTGGCGCTCGACACCCGCCTGCGCGCGGACATGGGCGCGCCGGATGTGCGCTATCTGGTGGTGGTATCGGGCCCGAGCCAGGAAGCCGTATTGAACTCCGCCGAGCAGGTCTCCACGCTGCTGCGGACACAGGTCGATCAAGGCGCGCTGGCCGGATTTGAAAGCCCCAGCCGTTACCTTCCCAGCAGCGCGGCACAACGTGCACGGCAGGCCAGCCTGCCCCCTCCTGAAGCACTCGAAACCCGCCTTGCGCAGGCGGTGCAGGGCCTGCCGGTCCGGGCGCTACTGTTTGCACCGTTTATTGCCGATGTCGCAGCCGCCCGGACCCAGTCCCTGTTGCAATCCGCGGACCTGGAACAGACCTCCATGGCGATGGCGCTGCAGGCGCTGCTGATGGAGAAAAATCAGCATTGGACGGCCTTGTTGCCGCTGACGGCGCCGGAGGATGGCAGCATCGACGCCAACAAAATCCGCGCTGCATTGAGCACCACGGGTTGGCCCAATGTGCTGCTGGTGGACATGAAAGCCGAATCGGACCGCCTCTACTCCGGCTATCTGCATGAAGCCACCCGGTTGTCGCTCGGCGGGTTGGCCGCCATCGTCGGGCTGCTGCTGCTGGTTTTTCGCTCGCCCATGCGCGTGTTGCGGATAGTTGCTCCACTGGCGGCAGCAGTTATTACCGTTACCGCGGGTCTGGCCGTGTTGGGGCAGCAATTGATTATTTTGCATCTGGTGGGACTGCTGCTGGTGGTGGCGATAGGTTCCAATTACGCACTGTTTTTTGATCGTCCCGACCCGGGCAAATCGATCTCCCCGCGCACCCTGGCCTCGATGCTGCTTGCCAACCTGACCACGGTCGCAGGATTTGGCCTGCTGGCGTTTTCCAATGTGTCCATACTGCAGGCCCTGGGCGTCACGGTGGCGCCGGGGGTGATTTTGGCGCTGATTTACTCCGCAATTTTTGCCACGCCATCCCATGCCTGAGACCTGCTGGAAACCCGCACTACTGACCCGCGCATCGATCGCGCTGCATCTGCTCGCCGTGACCGCCGTCATCATCACCCCCGGACACTGGCGCTGGGCGTTGGGTGCGGTAGTCGCCAATCACCTGCTGGTCGCCGCCATTGGCCTGTGGCCGCGCAGCCACTGGCTGGGTCCGAACTGGACCCGGCTGCCCGCACTCTCCACGGCCAGAAACGAAATCGCCCTGACCATCGACGATGGACCCGATCCCGTCGTCACCCCGCAGGTACTCGACCTGCTGGATCGATATGCCGCCCGGGCCACCTTTTTCTGCATCGGCGATCAAGCCGCGCGCTACCCGGAGATATGCCGCGAGATCGTGCGTCGCGGCCACGCAATCGAGAACCATAGCCAGCAGCATCGCCACTATTTTTCACTGCTGGGACCGCGTCGCCTGATGCGTGAATTGCAGGCGGCACAAGACACACTGACCGGGATTTCCGGGCAGCGTCCGCTGTTCTTTCGAGCCCCGGCCGGTTTGCGCGGCCCGTTTCTCGACCCGGTTCTGGCCCGGCTCGGGCTCAGACTCGCCAGTTGGTCAGTGCGCGGTTTCGACACCCGGGTCGGCGATGCCGATCGCGTTAAAAACAGTCTCTTAAGCGGCTTGCGGGCAGGCGCGATTTTGCTGCTGCACGATGGCCATGCCGCACGCACCGCCCAGGGCATCCCGGTGATTCTTGAAGTGCTGCCCGCCGTGCTCGAATCCGCTGCCGCCGCACACCTGCGGGTTGTCACATTGCGCCACGCCCTGTCATGACCACCGGTTGTTTCCCGCTGGAGGGCCTGCGCAAAACCGGTTGGGTGCCAACGGGACAATGTCACGGCCATTGCGTGGTGGTCACGCCGTGATCGAAAGCAGTCAAAAGGCACCCTGGTACCGGCGGGCTGCCGAGGTGATTCCCCAGCACCTGGTTCTGAAAAGTATCGGTACGACGATTTTCATCAGCGTATTTTTCGCGGCCTATTTCTATTTGCTCAGGCATCCGGCCTCTGTGCCGACGGTGGTGCCGCTCACCGGATTGGATCGCCTGATCGGTTTTGAGCCGCTGGCCCTGCCGGTGTATCTGTCACTGTGGGTCTACGTGTCCCTGGTGCCCGCTTTTTTTTCGACGCGGCACGAACTCTACGTGTACGGGCTGGCCATGGCCTTGATGTGTGTGGTCGGCCTGTCGATTTTTTATTTCTGGCCCACGGCCGTCCCGCCACCCGAGATCGACTGGGCGCGATATCCTGATATGGATTTCCTCAAAGATATCGATGCTTCGGGCAATGCCTGTCCTTCCCTCCATGTTGCCACAGCCTTGTTTTCGGGCGTCTGGTTGCATCGTCTGCTGCGCCGCTTCGGCGGGCCGTGGTGGATACTCAGCTTCAACTGGGCTTGGTGCATTGGAATCATCTATTCCACATTGGCCATCCGCCAGCACGTGGTGATCGATGTCGGGGCGGGTCTGCTGCTGGGGGGGCTGGCGGCCTGGCTGTCACTGCGTTATCGAGTGCAGGACCTGGACAAACTCCGCCGCATCGCGCATTGAGCGGCTAGGCGATGTCTACAAGCTCTGCATTTGCTAACATCCACTTCCTGTTGATTGGCTAGTTTTCCCCTGAACCCGCTCTGGCTTTCTCATTTCACCGCGACCAGCAGCATGGGCCGCGGCCTGCCACAAACCCTGGCCGCGTTACGCCAGCGTCGTGGCGGACTGGCACCGAATGCCTTTGACACGGTTGACCTGCCGACCTTCACCGGTGAAGTTTCCGGCGTGGATGCGGTGCGGCTTCCCGCGCAACTGAGGGCCTTCGATTGCCGCAATAACCGGCTCGCGTACCTGGGGCTGATGCAGGACGGCTTTGCCGATGCCGTGGCAACCGCGGCCCGTAAATATGGTGCTCAACGGGTCGGCATATTCCTGGGTACCAGCACATCCGGCATTCTGCAAACCGAGCTGGCTTACCGCCGGCGCGACCTGTTCAATGGTGCACTGCCGGCTGATTTTGTTTATGACACCACGCACAATACTTTCTCGCTAGCCGATTTCACGCGGCATTATTTTGGCCTGACCGGTCCGGCAGTCGTGGTGTCGTCAGCGTGTTCATCGAGCGCCAAAGTATTTGCCTCGGCCGGTCGCATGATGGCAGCGGGACTGATCGACGCCGCCGTGGTGGGTGGCGTGGATTCGCTGTGTCTGACCACCTTGTATGGCTTCAACTCTCTGGGCCTGATTTCCAGCCAGGCCTGCCGCCCCTTCGACGTCGCACGCGACGGCATTTCGATCGGGGAAGCAGCAGCATTCGCCCTGCTGGAACGTGTGCCGGAGTGCCTGGATGAGGATGCCGTTCTGCTGCTGGGCGTGGGCGAATCCAGCGATGCCTACCACATGTCGTCCCCGCACCCGGACGGTCTCGGCGCGTGCATGGCGATGCGGGAGGCGCTGAAAACCGCCCATCTTGATCCAGGCGATATTGATTACATCAACCTGCATGGCACTGCCACGCCAAGCAATGACGCAGCCGAGAGCAAGGCGGTGTCAGCGGTATTCGGTTCGCGCACACCCTGCAGTTCCACCAAAGGCGCGACCGGTCACACGCTGGGTGCAGCGGGCGGCCTGGAGGCCGTGATATGCGCACTGGCATTGCAAAACGGCCTGCTGCCCGGTGGCCTGAATACGCAGCAGCTGGACCCGCTGTTGCCGCTGAATTACCTGCTGGAGAACCGCGAGCAGCCGGCCAGTCACGTACTGAGCAATTCGTTCGGTTTTGGCGGCACGAATTGCAGCCTGATTTTTGGCCGCGCCGGTTGAATTTATGACGCAGTTTTCGGCCTCCCACACGACATCCCTCAAGGTCTTTGTCGAAGGTATCGGCTTGCTGGGCCCTGGTTTGTCCAGCTGGGCGCAAGGCCGCCAGCACCTTGACGGCAGCCTGCCCTACGAAGCCGGACGATGCGTGTTGCCATCGCCGTTGGCTCTGCCACCGGCCGAGCGTCGGCGTGCGGGCGTCGTGGTCAAGGTCTCGCTGGCAGTCAGCCAGGAAGCGGTTGAGGCTTCGGGTCAGCACGCGAATGCGCTGCTTTCGGTTTTTTCGTCGTCCAGCGGTGACGCCGTGAATTGCCACGAGATCTGCAGCGCACTGGCCTCCGGTGATCGGCTGATCTCGCCGACCCGCTTTCACAACTCGGTGCACAACGCTGCTTCGGGCTACTGGAGCATTTCCAGTGGGGCTATGGCCAGCTCGTCGGTGCTGTGCGCGCGCGATGCCAGTTTTGCCGCCGGCCTGCTGGAAGCGATGATTCAGGTTGTAGTTGATGAGTGCCCGGCATTGCTGGTAGCCTACGACACTGACTACCCGGAGCCGCTCCACGGCAAACGCCCGGTCCCCGACACAATGGGTGTGGCGCTGGTCCTCACCCCCCGGCGCAGCGCACGCAGCCTGGCCCGGATCACGTTGCAGGGCACACGCTTCCTGACGGCCGCGGCGGCCGACATAATGGACGATGCAGCGCTCGAGACATTGCGCCAGGCGATTCCAGCGGCCCGCGCATTGCCCCTGCTGCAGGCCATCGCGAAAAGAGAAACCACCCCCCTGGTTCTGGCCTATCTGGGCGACGTGCAACTGGCGATCGAGGTCGCGCCGTGCTGAACAGTCCGCAAACGCTGAACCGGGACGACATCGCCCGCCGCATTCCCCATCAGGGCCGAATGTGCCTGCTCAACAAGGTCTTGGCTTGGGACCGCGACTTCATTCGATGCGAGGCCAGCAGCCATCGCGCATCCGACCACCCGTTGCGGGCCCATGGCCGGCTGGGTGCGGCCTGTGGCGTTGAATATGCGGCGCAAGCCATGGCAGTGCATGGTGCGCTGGTGGCCGGAGCCGCGGCGGGCGATAGCGGAGCTGGTGTCCCGCCACGCGCCGGTTATCTGGCCAGTATGCGCAGTGTCACGCTGCATGTGGAACGGCTGGATACGATTGCCGGCCCCCTGACGGTGAGCGCGGAGCGAATCACGGGGGAGGCCAACTCCGTGCTTTACAGCTTTACGGTGCAAACCGGCGCGCAAACTTTGCTCAGCGGGCGTGCGGTTGTCGTGCTCGATGCGCAAGGCATCGCGCCTGGCCGGCGGGCTGGCAGCTACAACCTGGCCTGAGCAACCCGGCCCTGACAGGACATCCCCATGACCAACCCCCTAAAACGTGCACTTGTCACCGGCGGTAGCGGCGGCATCGGTTCGGCCATCAGCCGGCGCCTGGCTGCAGATGGCTTCAGCGTCATCATTCATGCCAACCTCAATCTGGCCATCGCCCAAGCCCTGGCAGCCAGCATCGTGGCCGAAGGCGGTCAGGCCCAGGCGGTGGCATTCGATGTCACCGATGCGTCCTCCACGGACGATGCGCTACAAGCCTTGCTGGAACACGGCCCGGTCCAGGTTCTGGTCAACAACGCCGGCATTCACGACGACGCCGTATTTCCCGGCATGCGGCTGGCCCAATGGCAGCGGGTGCTTGATGTGTCCCTGAATGGCTTTTTCCACGTCACCCAGCCGCTGACGTTACCGATGATACGGACCCGCTGGGGCCGCATCATCACCATCACCTCGGTCGCCGCTGTGGCCGGCAACCGGGGTCAGGTCAACTATTCCGCAGCCAAGGGGGCATTGCACGCGGCCACCAAATCGCTGGCCCTTGAAGTGGCCAGCCGCGGCATCACGGTCAACGCCGTGGCGCCCGGCATCATTGACACGGCCATGGCACAAGGCAGCTTCAGCGCCGACGACATCGCCCGCATGGTGCCGATGAAACGTGCCGGCCGGGCCGAGGAAGTGGCCGACCTGGTCGGTTTCCTGGCTTCGGAGCGCGCGGCCTATATCAGCGGGCAGATCATTTCGATCAACGGCGGCATGATCTAGCGCCAAGTGCCAACATGAAAACCCCAGAACCCGCTCCTGCGGTGCATGAGCCCCATGGCCCGCTAACCGGTCACTACCGGACCGAACAGGATCGGCAAGCGTATTTACGCAATATTTTTGACAATACCGCGGCGGATTACAACCGTATCGAGGCGCTGCTGGCATGGGGATCCGGTTCCCGCTATCGGCGCGCTGCGCTCGTTCGAGGCGGCTTGAAATCGGGTATGAAAGTAAAAGGATACCGCCACGATCTGGCGCTATTACTGGGACAGCATCGAAGCCTGTGTCTCGCCCGAACAAGTCATGGCTACCCTCCGCGCGGCGGGACTGACGCAAGTTAAGCAGCATCTGGAAGTTGGCGTGTTTTCGGAGTATCAGGCTGTCAAAATGGGCCATCTTCAGGCGGTCTGATTTCTCTGCAAACCATGTCCCCCTACGCTCAATCGCCACGTATCAAACCCGAAGCCCGGTCACCTCAAGAACTCCCCGACGCACGCCGCATCAGCAAGACGGGTAAGCGCAACACAAATTCGACCAGGAGCCGCGAGTGCATCCAGGTCAGCAGCAGGTTGTCGCGCAGGTAGTTGAAGTGCGACACCCCGCCTTCGTCGGCGCGGAAATATCTGACAGTGGCAGGCAAGTTGACCGGCTTGACGCCGCGCCAGCACATGCGCACCACGGCCTCGGGGTCAAAGTCAAAACGGCGCATCCAGCGCTGCCGATGCATGATCTGGCGCAGCGGCTCGATCGGGTAGACCCGAAATCCGAACAGCGAATCGCCGATGCCGGCCCATAGGGTTTCCAGATTGGCCCAGCCGTTTGACACCTTGCGACCGTTGACACGCAGGCGCGGTGCGTCGGCAGAGAATACCGGCACACCCAGCACCATGGCAGCGGGCTGTCCGGCAGAAGCGGCCATGAAGCTGGGAATCAGGTGGCCCGGGTGCTGGCCGTCAGAGTCCATCGTCAGCACGTGCGTGAAGCCTTGCCCCGCGGCCATTTCCAGCCCGTGTAGCACGGCGGCCCCTTTGCCAACGTTGCCCGGCAGCACCAGCACTCGCAATCCTGCATCCTGCGCCGCCATCGCCTGCAGCCCTTCGGTGCTGGCATCGGTGCTGCCATCCACCACCACCCAGACCGGTGTCCACTGCGCGCGTGCCGCAAGCACCGTTTCATAGACCCTGGGGCCGGGGTTGTAGCTGGGAATCAGGACCAGATGGGTGTGCGATAGGCCAGGCAAGGAACGGTTCATTGGTGTGAGAACTGGGGGAAAAAACCAACGGCCGCTCAGGCCGGCGACCTCGAAACAGGAAAATCGGGTAGCTGCGCGTGGACCAGCTCGGACTGGAAGTATTGCTCAAGTTCGGTGACAAAGGTCGCCGTGTGGCTGGGCGGATCAAAGCGCTTGCCGAGCCGGATTCGATAAGTGATGGGCATCCGGGGGGTCCACAGCAGGGACCAGCCCTTGCCCAGAAAGCCCGAGTCGGTTTCTATAAAAACTGTCTGTACGGGTACCCCGGAATTTTTGGCGATCAGGCCGGTCGTGCCCTGCAAGCGACTCACCGGAAAGCGGGTCGTTCGTGTGCCTTCCGGAAACAGCAACACATGACTGCCCTGGCGCAAGTCAGCAGTGGCCAACTGCACCATGGTGCGCAGAGGCGTGCTGCGGATGTAACCAGTCAGGCGGGCTACAGCACCGAATAACAGGCTGTTGACGATGCCCGCCTTCACGATGCAGGTGGAACCAGGAAGACGCGACAGGATCATGACAGCGTCCAGCAGTGAGGGATGGTTGGGTGCGATGATCATGGCTGGGGCGCCGTGCAAGGCATCCAGCTCGGTCAGGTCAAGTCGGCAGGCCCCGATCAAGACCAGAAAGCGCAGGTATGCCCGGGCCGAGCCGGAAACCAGCTTGCGGCCGAATCGCTGGCTCAGTACGCGCGGCAAAATTGCGCGCATCGGAACGGCCAGCAAAGAGACCGCCAGGCAAATCATGACCAGTAGCAGGTAGCCCAGGTACAGCCTGACGGTTTCACGCGGAGCCCTGCGGCGCGAAGTCAGCCTGACATGGTCGTTCAACAGTGGCGTCGACTTTCGCTGCATAAAAACAGTGCACTGGCGCCGATCAGCGGACAGTTGGCTCGGGGCCCTCCATGACGCGTATATTGGCCTTGCGCAAACGCATGGCGCGCCATGAACGTTTGAAGTTCCAGACCGATCCAAGGTAAAAAATGGTCTTGAGTACCGTCAGTGACGGCCAAATTGGTGTTTTCCCAAAAATATCGCCAGCCAGCATCGACAGCAGCGCTTCTTTCACGCGCCAGACATTGCTCGGCTGCATGAACATGTCGCGCATGGTGGGGTTCGTCACGCGATAGATAAACCAGGAAAACTCTTTCGGCCCCAACCGTACCTGCCGGTCAAAACGCGCCAGCGCCGACGCTGCCCGGTCCGGCTCACGCAAACAGGTATCCACCGTCTCGGCAGCCACAAATCCACCCTGCATCGCCAGCATGACGCCCGACGAAAACACCGGATCGATAAAGGTAAACGCATCACCAATCAGAAGGTAGTTCGGACCGTGCGTGTGATCGCAGGCGTACGAGAAATTGCCGGTTGCCTCCACCTCGGACAATAGCGTTGCCTGGGCCAGCCTCAGCGCCAGCGCCGGGCACATGGCAATCGTGTCGAGAAAAAAATCCTGGACCGGTTTGGTCCGGCTTTTGAGATAGTGCGGCCATACCACGGCACCAATGCTGGTGGCGCCATCAGCCAGCGGAATCAGCCAGAACCAGCCGTGTTCAAACCAGTAAATTGTGATGTTGCCTTCGTCCTGCCCTGGGTGCCGGGTGGCGCCGGAGAAGTGGGCATACAGCGCGGAACTGTTGTGCCTGGGGTTGCGCCGCTTGGTGTTGAACTGCTTGCCCAGCAAAGTGTCGCGACCCGAAGCGTCCACCACAAAGCGCGAGCGCCAATGCTGGATGCGACCATCCTCATGCTGCGCAAGAACGGTAGCGGCGCTGTGGTCAGGTGCAAAAGTTACCTCGCGAACCCTGCAGCCTTCGATAACTTCGGCCCCCAGCCTGGTGGCGTTGCGGATCAATATCTCATCGAACTTGGAGCGACGCACCTGGTAGGAAAATGGCATGGATTTGAGCCAGGCATCGCTAAACCTGAACGTCTGACTCATGTTGCTGTGCCAGGGCGATACAAATTCAGCGCCCCATTTCTCGATACCAATGGCCTTGACGGCCTCGGCTACGCCGAGCTTTTCAAACAAAGGTAAATTGGCCGGCAACAGTGACTCACCAATGTGAAAGCGCGGATGATGTTCTTTTTCAAGGACCACGACCTGGTGACCCTGCCGCGCCAGCAGCGCCCCTACAGTGGAGCCCGCCGGACCACCGCCAATCACCAGTACATCGCATTCACGCACAACAGGGGAGGATGAGGAGGTCAGTGAACTCAGCTCGGTCATTGCGTGTCCTTCGGAGAGTTTTCCGAGCCTGCCGCAAACTTGTAGCATCAGTCTGGGCGTTGTTATGGAGCGTATGAGGCCTCCGGGCACTAATTTTACCTATGTGAAATGGTGGGCTCGAGGGGTTGTGTCCTCGGTGTCAACCCCAGATTGAAAGGTCCCCTTTTGACCAAAGTAGAGATGTCCCCTTTTTGATTTGAGTTTTATCTCAAGGGCTGTTGGCAAGTGCCGGAAGTATTGCAGCTCGAACACCGGCAGGTCATAGCCGCTCAGGTGCAGCGGTCCGTACCGCAGCATCGAGGCCGTTGGACAGCACGAAGCGGTCGCGGTCCGGCCAGGCCCATCGGCGAACCTGGATGGCCGGAGTTGGCCTGCTGCACGGCGTTCATGGCCAGTGCGCGAAGCGCGTTGGCCATTTCGTCGCGCCTTCCGTTGTCCTTGCGGATCACCTTGTCGTTGGAGTTTGCACTCATCGTTTGTCTCGCTCAAAAGTCAAAGCGCACCGATGGTTTGCCGCTGCCGTTCCACCATGCGCCAGATGAAGGGCGTGAAGATCAGCTGCATCGCCAACTCCATCTTTCTGCCCGGCACGACGATGGTGTTGGCGCGCGACATGAACGACCCGTGCACCATGCCCAACAAGTACTGGAAGTCGATGCCCTCGGGGTTGGCAAAGCGGATCACCACCAGGCTCTCGTCGGGCGACGGGATGTCGCGCGCCACGAAGGGGTTCGACGTGTCCACCATCGGCACGCGCTGGAAATTCACATGCGTGTGCGTGAACTGTGGGCAGATGTAGTTCACGTAGTCGGGCATGCGGCGCAGGATCGTGTCCGTCACCGCCTCCGTCGAGTAGCCGCGTTGCTTCTTGTCGCGCCAACGCTTCTGGACCCATTCCAGATTGATCACCGGCAACACGCCGATCAGCAGGTCGGGGTGGCGCGCGATGTTCACGCCAGGCGTCACGACGGCACCGTGCAGCCCCTCGTCGAACCCCTTCGTGGCGCGCGACATCCCGTCGCCCGACGAGAGCCTGGTGGTGATCCGCTTTGCCAACCCCGAGGGCATCGACTTCCAGTA
>JANYBQ010000441.1 GCA_025360705.1 Betaproteobacteria bacterium
CCTCGAACTGGTAGGCGATGTCGAGGTGTTTCTCGGCCGCACGCCCACCGATCAGGTCCATCGCCGACTCCACGCATTCGCGCAGGTCGAATGGATGCGCCTCGATGTCCATCCGCCCGGCCTCGATCTTGGAGAAGTCCAGGATGTCGTTGATGATGGTCAGCAGCGAGTCGCCGCTGTCGCGGATGGTCGAGGCGAAGTCGCGCTGGTCGTCGGTGAGTTGCGTGTCAAGCAACAGCCCGCTCATGCCGATCACCGCGTTCATCGGTGTGCGGATCTCGTGGCTCATGGTGGCCAGGAAAGCGCTCTTGGCTTCGTTGGCGCTTTGTGCAAGAAGCCTGTCGGCTTCGGCCTGAAGCCGCGCGGCTTCGGCTTGGGCGCGGGCCTCCTGCACCTCGCGGATCATGCGCGCGTTCTTCATCGCGATCTGCGCCTGCGCCGCAAACGACTGCACCAGTGCGATCTGCGGCCCGGTGAACGGCCGCACCTCGGCGCGGATCAGTGTGAACACGCCGATAAGGGCGTTGTTCTCGTCGGTCAACCCCACGCCCAGGTAGGTACGAATGCGGCCCAGCTCCACGCTGGCCACAAAGAACGGGACGCGGTTGCGGTAGGCGTCGGTCGCCTGGATGTCGGCCACGTGCAGATAGGTCCCCTCCGCCGTGTCGCGGCCCAGCAGGAAGGCGACCGGTATGCTCGCCTGCGCGAGGGCATCGTCCAGGAAGGCCTGCGGCATGTTGTACTCGCCCCCGCTGGAACGGGCCATGCCATCCTCCACCAGCCACAGCCCGCCGCCGTCGGCGCCGCACAGCCGTGAAGCCCAGTCCACGATGGCCTCGAACACCGGTACCAGGTCGCCAGGCGAGGCATTGATCACCTGCAGCACCTCGGTGGTGGCGGTCTGCCGCTCCAGCGCCTCCTTGGTCTCGTTGAACAAGCGCGTGTTTTCGATGGCGATCAGCGCCTGATCGCGGAACGATTCGGCCAGCGCGATTTCCTTGCCGCTGAACGTGCGCGCACGGTGGTCGCCGAAGGTCAGCAGGCCGATGCACTCGTCGCCGCGCAGCAGCGGCAGGTACAGCGCCGAGCCTATGTCGAAGGCTTGGCGAATGCCACGCTCGTGCTCGGGCAGCTCGATGGCGCTCCAGTCCGGCAGATGCAGCATCGTCTTGCTGAGCACCACGCGCGCCGGGAAGTTGTGCGCTGGGTCGAGCGGCAGCTCCGGCATGCCCACGTCCATCGGCCCGGTCGGTGAAGCGGCGGCTTCCACCGAAATGCCGCTGGCCGTGCAGCGGAACACAAAGGACGAGTCGACACCGAGCAGCCGCACCGCAGTGGCGACGATCGCATCGAATACTGGCCGCACATCGGTCGGCGAGCCGCTGATCACGCGCAGGATGTCGGCACTGGCCGTCTGCTGCGCCAACGCCTCCTGCGTCTCGTTGAACAGGCGCGTGTTGTGGATGGCGATCACGGCCTGGTCGGCGAAGGTCTTGAGCAGGTCGACCTGGTGTTCGGAGAACGCTCCCGGCAAGCTGCGCGTGACACTGATCATGCCGATGGCCGCACCGTCAAGCACCAGGGGCACCAGCACCTGGCTGTGCCAGCCCCGGCGGCGTGCCAGCGCGCGCAGCGCATCCGACATGTCGGTGCTGGTTTCCGTGTCTTCAACGAAGGATGGCTTGGCGGTGACCAGCGGCTGGTAGATCGAATCGGACCTCAGCGGCGCCGGAAAATAGCGCTTCAGCGCCTGGTCCCCGGCCGCGTCGGTCGGTGTATAGGCCGCCAGATGGATCGCATCGCCGACCAGGCGCAGCAAGGTCGCCGAGAAACCGCCGATCAAGCGTCGTGCACTGTGCACGATGGCGTCGAGCACCGGCTGCACGTCGCTCGGTGAACTGGCAATGACGTTCAGAATTTCGGCCGTTGCGGTCTGCCGCTCCAGGGCTTCCCTGGTTTCGTTGAACAGCCGCACGTTCTCGATGGCGATCAGGGCCTGGTCGCGGAACGACTCTGCCAATGCAATTTCCTTGTCGCTGAATGTGCGGGCCCGACTGCAGCCAAACGACAACACGCCAATGCATTCGTCGTCACGCAGCAGCGGCAGCATCAACGCCGACCCAACACTGAAGGCCTCTTGAATCCGACGCTCGTGCTCTGGCAGTTCGATGGCAGTCCAGTCCGGCAGATGCAAAATTGCCTTGCTGACGACGACCCGGGACGGGAAGTTGGCGCTCGGATCGAGCGGCAAGTCCGGCATGGCCACATCCATGGGGCCTGCTGGGCTGGCCCCTGCATCCGCCGAAATGGCGTTTCCCTTGCACCGAAGCACGAATGCCACGTCACAGGCGAGCAATCGCACCGCCGTGCTTACGATGGCATCAAATACCGGCCTCACATCGGTCGGCGACTCGCTGATCACGCGCAGGATCTCAGCCGTGGCGGTCTGCTGCTCCAGCGCCTCCTTGGTCTCGTTGAACAGGCGCACGTTTTCCATCGCAATCGCGGCCTGGTCGGCAAATGACGTGACGAGTTCCATTTCCTTCCGGTTGAAAGCCTGCACGTCGGCGCGGCCCAGGGTCAGCACGCCGACGGCAACACCTTCGCGCAGGATCGGAACCGCCATCAGCGTGCGGTAGCCGCCGACCTGCTGCACGTCACGGCGCCCGTAGCCCGGGTCGGTTTGCGTGTCTTCGGTTTGCACGGCATGTCCGGCGGCCACGGCGCGCGCGGTCACCGATTCGCGCCTGCTCAGCAAAATAGGCTGCGCCGCCAGAGGGTCCATCAAAGCCTGTGAGGCGCCAAAGAGCCCGGCGGGGTGGCAGACGTCGCCGTCGATCCTGAAGATCACGCCCATCGTGGCGCGGCACAAGCGGGCCGCAGTGCCGATCAGCGTGTCGAGCACGGCGGCGAGGTCGAAGGTCGAGCGGCTGATCGCCTTGAGCACGTTGGCGGTCGCGGTCTGCTGCTCCAGCGCCTCCTTGGTCTCGTTGAACAGCCGCGTGTTCTCGATCGCGATCACGGCCTGGTCGGCGAAGGTCTGCAGCAACTGGACATGATGCGCTGAAAACGGACCGGGGTCCCGGCGGCTGACGACAATGACGCCGATCGATGCTTCCTTGCTCATCAGCGGCGAGTGCAACAGGCTTCGAAAGCCGCGTGCCCGCGCCAACTCCATCAATGCATGATCC
>JANYBQ010000453.1 GCA_025360705.1 Betaproteobacteria bacterium
GTACCTTCGCGCGAGACCGGCTTGATGCCGATGCCGGAGGTGTTCGGGAAACGGATCTTCTTGACACCCATTTCTTCCTGCAGAAACTTGATGATTTTCCTGGCCTTGTCGGATTCGGCTTCAAATTCGATACCGGCATAGATGTCTTCCGAGTTCTCGCGAAATATCACCATATTGGTTTTTTCCGGCTCTTTAACGGGCGATGGAACGCCCTTGAAGTACTGGATCGGGCGCAGGCAAACATATAAATCGAGTTCCTGCCGAAGTGCCACATTCAAGGACCGAATACCACCGCCGACCGGCGTTGTAAGCGGTCCTTTAATCGAGACCACGTAATCGCGCACGGCATGCAGTGTTTCTTCAGGAAGCCACACATCGGGGCCGTATATCCTGGTCGATTTTTCTCCCGCGTAGACCTCCATCCAGTGGATCTTCTTCTTGCCGCCATAAGCCTTGGCCACCGCGGCATCAACCACCTTGAGCATGACCGGCGTTATGTCCAGACCCGTTCCATCCCCCTCAATAAAAGGAATGACCGGCTGATCCGGTACGTTGAGCGACATATCGGCATTGACCGTAATTTTCTGGCCGGCTGAAGGAACCTTGATGTGTTGATACATGGATTTCGTCTCAGTTGAACGTGGCCGCGTGGGCCGGATGGGCGCGCCTGCTGGCCAATGGGATCTGCTGATTGGACAGCGTCCCGGATTTTAGCTTTAAAAATTTACGCGTAACTGTCAACCAATGACAAGTGCACGCCGTTACGGAATGGCTTCCCGACTTGGGAAGAATTTATCCACCCAACCGTTTCTCAAGGAAGTTCAACATGAACAAAGTTCTCGCCATATTGATCGCTGGTCTGTTCGCCACTGGTGCATTCGCGCAAACCGCTGCTCCCAAGGCAGCTGCATCGGCCTCGATGTCCGCCCCTGCTGCACCCGCTGCCGCAAAATCCACCACCAAAGCGGACGCCGCCAAGATGAAGGAAGAAAAAGCCGCTGCGAGGAAGGCCGCCGCCGCTGACAGGAAAGCCGCTTCCGCAAAAGCCAAGGAAGAAAGAGCCGCTGCCAAAAAAGCCAAGATGGACGCCAAGGCCGACGCAAGCAAGCCGGCTGCCAGCGCTGCCAAGAAGTAATTCCTGGACCTTTTAAAAAAAGCCCGCTTTGCGGGTTTTTTTAATTTCTGTTTCACAATTGCTTTATGAAACAAAAAATATCTGGATTGCTCTGGCTGATTTGTTGTGCCGCTGCCCCGGCGCTGGCTGCGGAGCAACCGCAGCTCAATCTTCCGCGCTCCAGAATCCAGGCGGGTATGTACCAGATCGATGCCCAGTTGGCGGTGACCCCGGGTCAACGCGAGATCGGACTTATGTACCGGCCAGAGATGCCGCAGCATGAAGGTATGTTGTTCGTGTTCGAGCAGCCTGCCGATCAGTGTTTCTGGATGAAGAACACCATCTTGCCGCTCACGGCGGCATTCGTGGCCGACGACGGGACCATCGTGAACCTGGCCGATATGAAGCCGCAAACCACCGACTCGCACTGCTCCGCCAAACCGGTTCGTTTCGTGCTGGAGATGAATCAGGGCTGGTTCACCAAAAAAGCCATCAAGGCCGGTTATAAACTATCTGGCAAGCCGTTTGACACGTTGAAATAGTCCGTAAAAAAGCCGGCTCGATGCCGGCATTTTTTATCCGCGGAAGCGCCAACGCTCAGGCGAAATTCGATTCGGCAAAATCCCAGTTGACGAGTTTGTCCAGAAACGTCTCGACGAATTTCGGACGCAGATTGCGGTAATCGATGTAGTAGGCGTGTTCCCACACATCGACCGTCAGCAGGGCTTTATCGGCGGTCGTGAGCGGGGTTCCCGCAGCACCCATATTGACGATGTCCACCGACCCGTCGGCCTTTTTCACGAGCCAGGTCCAGCCCGAACCGAAATTGCCCACGGCGGATTTGACAAACGCTTCCTTGAATGCGGCACAGGTGCCCCATTTGGCATTGATCGCCGTTGCCAGGGCGCCTTTTGGTTCGCCGCCGCCCGCGGGCTTCATACAGCTCCAGAAGAATGTGTGATTCCAGATTTGGGCCGAATTGTTGTAAATGCCACCAGTGGATTTCTTGACGATTTGCTCCAACGTCATGCTTTCGAACTCGGTACCTTTTTGCAGGTTGTTGAGATTGACGACATAAGCGTTGTGATGCTTGCCGTAATGATATTCAAGTGTCTCGCGTGAATAGCTGGGCGCCAATGCGTCAATGGCGTATGGCAACGGTGGCAATGTATGTTCCATGATGGTCCTCCTAAGTAGTTGGTCAAAACCCGCATTGTAGAAACTTTGTCTGGATTCACGCCGGTACCCGCAATTCCATCGTGCCGTTTGCTACCGTTGCATGGATTAGCTGCCCGGCGCGGGCCTGCTGGGTACTTGTAATAGTCCGGCCATCCTCATCGGCCAACCACGCATATCCTCGCTGCAGCACCAGGGACGGGTCGAGCAAACCAAGTCGCAACTCGGCACGCGCGAGACGCGTCCGGGCACGCTCCAGCCCTAGTTGCGTATGGGTCGGCATGGTGTCCCGCAACAAATGCAAGCTCCGCTTCTTTTGCTGTAGCAGCGCGTTCGTGGAAACCAGCAGACGGCGCATGCTGGATGCCAGCGCAACATGCTGCGCGGCGGCCAACGCGGAAGGCCGACCAAGGCGCGCAGCGGCGGTATCGATCCGTTGCAACTCGGTATCCAGACGCCGCCCCACTGCATCATTCAGCCGAAGCTGGATGGCACCCATGGCTCCCAGCCAACCATCGCGCGGTTGCGCGACCAGTTCGGCCGCCGCCGTGGGTGTCGGGGCTCGAACATCCGCCACAAAATCCGCAATCGTGAAATCGGTCTCGTGCCCCACGCCGCTGATGATGGGAACCGGGCTACGTGCGATAACCCGCGCCAGCGACTCGTCATTAAACGACCAGAGATCTTCCATCGCGCCCCCACCGCGCACCAGCAAAATAGCGTCGAGGGCCGGTGAGGCCAGTTGGTAAAGGCTCATCAAGGCGCTAGATAGCTCCGCTGCCGCGCTGGCCCCTTGTACTGACGCGACCGCCACGATCACCGGAATGTGGGGCACGCGCCGTTGCAAAACACTTATCACATCATGCAACGCGGCGGCCCCCAGAGAGGTCACTACGCCGATACCGCGCGGCATCAGCGGCAACGCCCGTTTACGCCCAGGATCGAACAAACCCTCCGCTTCCAGCTTTAACTTCAGCAGTACGAACTGCTCGAACAAGGCGCCCGGTCCAGCCTGGCTCAAGGACTCGACAATCAGCTGTAGATCGCCGCGCGGCTCGTAAAGCCCCAAGCGCCCCCGGACGTCGACCAGGCCACCATCGCGCGGCGAAAAATCCGCAAGACTGGCAGCACGCTTGAATATTACGCAGCGGATTTGCGCGCCAGCGTCCTTGATGGAAAAATAACAATGTCCACTGGAGGCGCGTGAAAAGCCCGAAATTTCGCCGCGTACCGCAACTGGATTGAAACGCGCATCCAGCGCATCCGCAACCGCGCGGCATAGCGCGCCGACTTGCCAGATTCGTGGCGCCGGCTCAAGCATTTGCGAGCGCATCATCAAGCTTGGCAAGCCCTGGCACCGGGTGGCGGAGCGCCTTGCTCCACAATTTTCCAAACGCTGGCAAGGCGTCGCAAAAAACCAATCCCCGGTCTGAACTCATACAAAAGCCATTCTTTTCTCAGTAAATTCACTGCCTCAATTGTCATCAATTCGACGCTGGACCGCACCGGTAATGCTTGTTGGCGATTTGTACCGGAGTTCTACACAAAGTTATGCACAATTTCTGTGGGTGCGCGTTGTGTTTTGGGGACTGAAGCAAGCGCTGATTCCAACGAACTGCCAACGGTGGTGGGCCATAATCGCGAGGCGTTTCTCATCAGGGCGGAGATCTTCTTTGTTTTCAATCATACAAGCTGCGGGCTGGCCCATATGGCCTCTGGTCGCCTGCTCGGTTCTCGCTTTGGCGCTCGTCATTGAACGCTTTGCAAGCCTTAAAAGCGCCAAGGTAGCACCGGCGCGGCTGCTCGATGAGGTGTTGACCGTGTCGCGCAACGGGATCCCATCGAACGACATGGTGGCGCAACTCGAACGCAACTCCGCTTTGGGAGAAGTGCTGGCCAGTGGCTTTCGCGCGCTCAACGCGAACCCGCGTTGCAGCGAAGCGGATCTGCGCGCGACGATGGAAGGCGCCGGCCGCCTGGTTGCGCACCGGCTTGAAAAATACCTTAGCGCGCTGGCGACCATCGCGTCGGCGGCCCCGTTGATGGGGTTGTTTGGAACCGTCATCGGCATGATAGAAATATTCGGGTCGCAAAGCCCGACCGGCGGTGCTACGGGCGGCAACCCGGCACAGCTGGCGCATGGCATATCGGTGGCTTTATACAACACCGCCTTTGGCCTGATCATCGCAATTCCCGCGCTGATTTTCTGGCGTTATTTCCGCGCCACCGTGGACGGCCATTTGCTCACGCTCGAACTCGCGTCCGAACGTTTGGTGCGCCACCTCAACACGCTGCGCAAAGGGCCATGAACTTCCGCGCCGGATCGCGGGACGAGCCCGAGATCAACCTGATCCCGTTTATTGACGTGTTGCTGGTGGTGTTGATCTTTTTGATGCTGTCCACGACCTATAGCAAGTTTACGGAATTGCAACTTACGCTTCCGGTGGCCGACACGGATGCCCAGCGCGACTATCCCAAAGAGCTGCTGGTAAGTGTCAGCAGCGACGGGGCATATGGCGTCAACGCGGTCCCGGTATCCGGCCGCAGTCCCGAGATACTGGCCAGTGCGCTGCTGGCCGCCTCGAAAGCCGGCAAGGACACCGTGGTCATCATCAATGCGGACGCCAGCGCCAAACACCAGGCCGTGATAACGGTCATGGAAGCCGCGCGTCGGGCCGGCTTGACCCAGATTACGTTTGCAACCCAGCCGTCGGCTAAATCGGCCAAGCCTTAGTTCATGGGTCCGGCCATGCGGCAGGTGTTGGTCGACAGCTGGAACCGGCGCGGCGTGCTGGCGCTTTTGTTGTGGCCGCTCTCGGTTTTGTATGGCGCTATCACGGGATTGCGCGCATACCTGTACCGGAGTGGCTTATTGGCGGTCCATCACGTGGCGGTGCCCGTCGTCGTCGTGGGTAACGTGGTTGCGGGGGGCGCCGGCAAAACGCCCGTGGTTATGGCTTTGGTGCAACACCTCTTGTTGCGCGGGCTCAATGTGGGAGTGGTCTCGCGCGGTTATGCACGACATGGCAAAGACTGCCGTGAAGTTTTAACGCACAGCCTGGCAAGCGATGTCGGCGACGAGCCGATCCTGATCCACCGAACAACAGGTGTACCGGTATTCGTGGCAGTGACGCGTATCGACGCAGCCCGCGCGCTGTTAACAAGGCACCCCGAGGTGCAAATAATCGTCTGCGACGACGGCCTGCAGCACTATGGCTTACATCGCGACGTCGAAATTTGCGTTTTTGACGAACGCGCAACCGGCAACGGTTTTCTGTTGCCGGCGGGCCCGCTGCGCGAACCCTGGCCACGCCCGACCGACCTGGTGCTGTGTACCGGCGATGTGAAGGCGGCACAAGGATTTTCTTTGCGCCGCGAACTGGCAAGCGACGCCCGGCGGGCGGATGGAACAAAGGTCGCGCTGAAGGATTTGCGTACGGTCAGCGACCGGCCCGGCAACCAGTTGTGGGCAGTGGCGGGCATTGCGCGACCCGAGGCTTTTTTCGCCATGTTGCGCGCCCAGGGACTGTCGCTTGCACGCACGGTGGCCTTGTCCGACCACGCCGAGTTCAACGGTTACGAATGGTCAGGCGCCAGCAACTCAATTTTGCTTTGCACCGAGAAAGACGCCGTGAAATTGTGGCGCCATCGTCCGGACGCACTTGCGGTTGCACTCGTGTTGCGAATCGAACCGGCATTTTGGGAAGCGTTCAACAAGCTGCTGACCGCACGCGCTGGGGCAGACGCAGGCGCAAAGTTATCATCCGGCAATGGACACACGACTTCTTGAACTGCTGGTCTGCCCCGTGACCAAGGGTCCACTGGATTACGACCGGGACCGTCAGGAGCTGCTCTCGCGTAGCGCGCGGCTGGCTTACCCGGTACGCGACGGCATTCCAATCCTGCTTGAAAACGAAGCCCGTGTCATGAGCGATGAAGAGCTTGGACTCTAGGAGCCTGGCGGACTTGGGAAACGTCGGCTGCAAATCGGCCGCAGCGGTCCATTTCTCACCGTCTTTTTGTCCCATAGCTGGGCTATGGGCCTGCAAATCCGGCAAAAACTGTCCTCGCTGGGGCCAATTTTGGCTTTCGACGTCCCAAGCCCGACAGGCTCCTAGTACTCAGACACCGAGGTATCGGAACAAGATGAAAGTGATGCATTCGCACCCATGCCGTCGTTGCAGATCCTCGCCATAACTACGGCTATGGCCGCGGTTTGCGCCTGGTCCTGAACAAGAATCCATCCGCTTTATTTGCACCTTCAAGCATGCAACACCGCACTAGCTTTACGGTCCTGATCCCGGCCCGGCTGGCATCGACGCGTCTACCCAATAAACCACTGGCTGAAATCGACGGCGTTCCGATGGTGGTACGGGTGGCGCAGCGCGTAGCGTCCAATACCGCGCGCTTGAGTCCGATGCGGGTGGTGGTGGCGGGCGATAGCCAGTCGATCATTGCCGCATGCGAGTCCTACGGCGTCGAGGCGGTACTGACCCGTACCGATCACCGGTCCGGCAGCGACCGTCTGGCAGAGGCTTGCGACCTGCTGGGCTTGCCCGACGAAAGCATCGTTGTGAATGTGCAGGGTGACGAACCATTGATCGATCCCGAACTGGTGGACGCGGTCGCCAATTTGCTGCTTGAGCATGACCAGGCGAGCATGGGAACGGCGGCACACGCCATCGACAGTCTTGAAGAATTTTTGAGTCCCAACGTTGTCAAAGTGGTGCTCGATGCGCGCGGTTATGCCTTGTACTTCAGCCGTGCGCCCATCCCGCTGGCCCGCGACTTCGCGGGCCAGGCCTGGTGGCAACGCAGCGTGGCACCGGACGCGTCGCCGCTTTACGCCGCGGCCCCTTTGCGCCACATCGGTATCTACGCGTATCGGGCCGCCTACCTGCGTCTGTTTCCCAAACTTGCGCAGGCTCCGCTCGAAATCGCGGAGGCACTCGAGCAATTGCGCGCAATGTGGCATGGTCACCGTATTGCGGTTCACATCACGCGCGACAACCCCGGCGCCGGCGTCGATACGCCACAGGATCTGGAACGCGTGCGGCAACTTTTCAAGGCATGAAATACGCTCGGCGCCATGCTATTCTTGGATGGCAAGAAGCGTGGGAAGCCAGCGCTCGATCCACCGCTGTAATGGCACCCGTTGATCCCTTCACCCAAGGAACTTCATGAGACTGATTTTGTTGGGCGCACCCGGTGCGGGCAAAGGCACGCAGGCCACCTTCATTTGTCAAAGGTACGCCATTCCCCAGATATCGACCGGCGACATGCTGCGTGCGGCGGTCAAGGCCGGCTCGCCAATGGGGCTGGAAGCGAAGAAAGTCATGGATTCAGGAGCGCTTGTCAGCGACGGCACCATCATCGGCCTGGTCAAGGAACGTATCGCGCAGGATGACTGCGCCAAGGGGTTCCTGTTCGACGGATTTCCGCGCACCATTCCGCAAGCCGACGCGATGAAGTTGGCCGGTGTGAAACTGGATTACGTTCTGGAAATCGATGTGCCATTCGACGCCATCATCGAACGCATGAGTGGGCGCCGGTCCCACCCCTCGTCGGGCCGCACTTACCACATCAAGTTCAACCCGCCCAAGGTCGATGGTCTCGATGACGTCACGGGAGAACCGTTGATTCAGCGCGAAGACGACCAGGAAGAAACGGTCCGAAAACGCCTCGACGTTTACGATGCGCAAACCCGTCCGCTGGTCAGTTATTACAGCGACTGGGCCACATTCGAACCTGGAGAAGCACCCAAATACCGGGTCATCAGCGGTATCGGCGCCGTAGACGCAATCCAGGCGCGCGCGGCCGCGGCATTGTCGAGTTAGCCGCTTTAGCTTGATGCTGTCGGAGGCAGCGCCAACCATTGGCGCTACCTGGCGCCATCCACATCGCCTCCGCAGTCGTGCCTGGCGGACCAGGAAACTGTTCGACGCCTTGACTGTCGCCGCGCATCCGGATGCCTTTGCTTCAGGCGACTGCTACAAAAGATAAAAGCGGCGCTACGACGTCTGCAAGCCAGTGGTTCTTGCCTGATTGCGCGGCCTTGCATCCCGTTGTCGCATGCACTTTCGGCCAGCCGCGCGATCATCCCACCAGTGACTCACAAGACAAATATTTCGCCGTTTTTATGGGTCATGACTTGCATTCCACTCAAAACTGGTTAAAAATACAGCAACTGGATATTAAAACAGTAAATGTTACGGCCAACATCCTAGGAGCGACCATGATCGATTTGCCGCATTTCCAAGTCAAGCTTACCGCGCGTCAACAGCAGATTCTGGACTTGATCCAGAGCGCTATCGCAAACACCGGTGCGCCGCCCACCCGGGCAGAGATCGCAACCGAACTTGGCTTTCGGTCCGCCAATGCAGCAGAGGAACATTTGCAGGCTTTGGCGCGTAAAGGCGTTATTGAATTGATCAGTGGTACCTCGCGCGGCATCCGCCTGCGCAGCGAGGCGTTGCGTTCGATCAATGAGTCGCGCATCAAACAATATTCGCGGCCTTTGCAAAGCCTTGCACAACTGGCACTGCCATTGATCGGGCGGGTCGCTGCCGGCTCGCCGATCCTGGCGCAAGAGCATATCGATCAAACCTACTACGTGGAAAGCAGCCTGTTCCAGCGCCGCCCTGACTACCTCTTGAAGGTACGCGGCATGTCGATGCGCGACGCCGGCATCATGGACGGCGACCTGCTGGCAGTGCAGGCCACCAAAGACGCAAAGAACGGGCAGATTGTCGTTGCACGACTGGGTGACGAGGTAACCGTCAAGCGGTTTCGCCGCAATAAACACCTGATCGAACTGCACCCTGAAAATCCAGACTACCAGACCATTGTTGTCGAGCCCGGGGAGCCATTTGAAATTGAGGGCTTGGCCGTTGGACTGATCCGCAACACGATATCGATGTAAACGCGAACTGAAAGGCTTTTCATGAGCACTACTCTATTTGCAGCCTTTGGAATTCTGGCGCCAATGCACGGTTTCCTGCGCAGATTTGGCACCGCCAAAACCCCGGCCGGCGCACGCCTTAAATCTCCGCGCACGGGTACTCCTTCGCTCGCTTCCTCGCCGTTACCCGGCCGCCAAAAAGAGTTGGCCCTCATGCCGATAGAGGAACTTGCCCATCGCTCAAGAAGCCGGGTTACCGCTCGCTCCAGAAACCGCGAAAATTTGCCGCTGCGCGTAGTAAGAGTAATGGAAACCGGTCAGGCGGCAGCCCACGTGGGGCGCATGATGATCTCGGGCCGCATGGCGGACGTTTGTGCCGAACTGGACCGCATGTCCGAACGCGAGGCCAAGCTGCACGTCGGAGTTTAATCACGGCGCGGCGTTCAGCCGTTCGCGCCGGCCAGGTAATCTTTCTTGCCAACCTCCACGCCGTTGTGACGAAGAATGGCATACGCCATGGTCACGTGAAAAAACATATTTGCCAGCAGCACGTGTTTCAAATACGCTTCACCCGGCATCGTGCTGGTTGTATCGCGGCCGGTGGGAAACGTGATCTCCTTTGACTCGGTGCCGTCCAGCTTGTCCGCCGGAACAGACTTGAGGTAGTCGATCGTTTTCTGAATCCGTGTCTTCAACTCGGCAATGGTTGCTTCGTTGTCTTCGAACTTCGGTGCCTCTGCGCCGGAGATGCGGGCAATGCCGTTTTTCGCCGCATCGCATGCGATCAGGATCTGCCGCGTAAACGGCAACATATCCGGTGCCAACCGGTATTGCGTCAATGCCGTGGCGTCGCATTTTTTTTGATCGATAAATGCTTGCGCCTTGTCCAGAAGGTGGCTCAGATTGCCAAGCATGGCGGTACAGACTGGCACGCTTGCCGATGACATGGATATTGACATGGAAATCTCCTTGGTTGTGGTTTTGTGAGACCGCATGCTAACCGTTCCGCCAAAGGCCTGTCGCCTTAGACAGCTCTTTGCGGCGAGTGCGTGACGGGTGTATCGATCGGCGAAGTCCGGTACTCGAGCGGGCACAATGCAGTCATGAATATTGTGATTCTGGACGATTATCAGGACGCGGTTCGCAAGCTGGCCTGTGCCAGCAAACTCGAATCCTTTCCCGCCAAGGTTTACACGAATACCGTCAAGGGCATTGGCCAGCTTTCGATTCGGCTCAAGGATGCCGACGTCATCGTGCTGATCCGCGAACGCACCCATCTGACGCGTGCGCTTATTGAAAAACTACCCAGGCTCAAGCTGGTGGTGCAGACCGGACGCGTCGGCGGCAACATCGACATACAGGCCTGCACGGAGCGTGGCATCGCAGTAGCGGAGGGCACTGGCTCGCCAGTTGCCCCGGCCGAACTCACCTGGGCCCTTGTAATGGCCTCCATGCGCCGCCTGCCGCAATACATTTCCAACCTAAAACATGGTGTTTGGCAACAATCCGGACTCAAGGCAGCTTCGATGCCGGTCAACTTCAATGTCGGGAATGTGCTGCACGGCAAGACCTTGGGCATCTGGGGCTACGGCAAGATCGGCCAGCTCGTGGCCGCTTACGGCAAGGCGTTCGGAATGCAGGTGCTGGTATGGGGGCGCGCGTCTTCGCGTCAAAGGGCGGTTGAAGACGGTTTTCGTGCCGCGGCAGCGAAGGACGACATTTTTTCGCGCAGCGACGTGTTGTGTCTGCACCTTCGCCTGAACGACGAGACACGCGGAATCGTGCAACTGGAGGACTTGTCGCGCATGAAACCAACCGCGTTGCTGGTCAACACCTCACGCGCCGAACTGATTGAACCGGACGCGTTGATTGCCGCCTTGAACCGCGGCAAACCGGGTATGGCGGCGGTGGACGTGTTTGAAGCCGAGCCCATATTGCAGGGCCATGCCCTGCTGCGGCTTGAGAACTGCATCTGTACGCCGCACATCGGTTACGTCGAACAGGACAGCTACGAACTGTATTTCGGTGCTGCCTTCGATAACGTCGTCAACTTCATCCGGGGCACACCGAGCAATATCGTCAATCCTGTGGCGCTGCAGGTGCGACGCTAAGAGCGTACGCGACCCAGAGGGGGCCCAAGCGACTATCGACCGATTTTCGGCAGCGCGTCGATTTGCGAGTCCGTCAGATCGAAATCGATCAGGTTGCCGGCGTCGGGCGATGCCGCCGCTCGTGCTCCTTGTGGTGCTAACTCGGCAGTTGCCGCGACCGATTCAGCATGCAGATCGGTCAAATCGATGTCCAGCTGCGGCGCCCCCTCCATGACCGGCAATGGTGCATTGGCGGAGGCACTACCGGACCGACGCGCCCCACCGTCCGGTTTGCCTCCGCCATATCGGGCAAGCATCGGCACAGCGGGAAAACTCGCAGTTGGACTTGGCGCGCCGAACGACGAGTCCTGGGCCGCGGCGGCGCCCTGCGCCACCGCATGCAGCAGCAGCAGATCACGGAAAGCCGCCAAGTCTAAAAACTCGTTTTGCGACTTCGACTGGTCGCGGAACAGGCCCATCTCAATGACCGCGAATACCGCCGGTGTACCCCACGAGGCAGTGATCTCGGCGAGCATGTCGGGATAGTCCTCCAGGCCTTTACCTTCGTCGTTGAAATTTGAAAATTCCGGCACGCGCGCATTGAACAGCAGATTGAAATCTTCCCGCACCTGCCGGAAGTCGGCCCGGAGTCCCAGCGAATGGAATATTTTGAGCAAATCGAGATACGCCAGCGGACTGGACTCACCGCTCTCGCTGATGCGGTTTTCCAGAATCCGCACGGCCTGATCGGTCTGCCCCAAAGAAACAAAAAACTCGACCTGCTGCCGGATGTCGAATAATTCTTCCGAATTGATCGATCTCCGGTTGGCCGCGGACGCAGGCCCCACCGGTTCGGTCGAACGCGGCTTGCGCACGGCGCTATGCGTTGTGCCGGTCTGCATCAGCCGGTCGAACGTGGACTCGCTCATCTCCACCAGACTGACATCGACCTGGGTGATTGGAGCCTGGACGGACCTCGGTGTCCCCTGCTGCGCCGGTCGCCGCGGTTGATCCGGTACATCCGTCGACGTCTCGGGGGGAACCAACGCAACTGGAGCGGATATCGGTGAAAAGCCGGACTGCCGCGCGGTATGGGGCGCGGTCTCCCCTGCTCCTTGCGTTGGCAACTCACTGGAGGAGCCGTTCCACCAGTTGGCGCTGCCGCTGCCGGTTTGACGGCGGCGACTGGTCAGCAGGAATGCAAGCGCCGCCAGACAAATCAGCAGAAAAGCGATCAGGCCATACACCAGCGGATTCTGGTAACGCTCGGACTGCGCCTGCTGCAGGCGGACTTTCATATCGGCCAGGCTGGCTTCGTTTCGGGTTGCGACCGCTAACAGGTTCTTCACGCTGGACTCCAGCGACTGGAGCCGCTGCGTATCGCGTGCGTCACGCGCCGCAAGCTCCGCGGGCGCTACCGCCGGAGTCGACTCCAGCGTCGTAACACGCTCCGACAAAACCTCCAGCGGATCAAGCTTCAGGCGCGATTGCCCGGCCGAACGACCGGCCTGCAATTTCTCATTGACGGGCGGCAGTTGGGCCGCCGTCGCCGCGGCTCTGGGTCGGGGTGCCTTACGCACAGGCGCGGCGACGGACGATGGGCTGGTAGCCGTGGCCGGTCTGGCGCGTCGAGGCGCGGCTACCGCATTCGGCGCGCGGGCCAGCGCCGAACCACCGGTGCCGGCACTGGACACGTTGCTTGTCGATGACGCGGCGGATGCAGTATCGCCCGCCGGCCCTGCGGCGGCGGCCGGTACCACCAACGGAACCTGCACATTACGTGGCGCGGCGGGCGCCAACTGGTCGGTCACGACGTCGGCCAGCAAGACATACCGCCGGCTGGTTTTTTGGGAACACAGCGAGCGCAAATACACTGTCACCACCGGTTCGTCCACCAGGGTGGATGACGAAACCCGGACGTTGAAAGTCTGTGCGGTATTGGTCGGCTCCAGGACTAATTGCACCCGACTCGGTTCCTGGCGTGTATCGCCGTGGAACACATCGGCCTCAAAACACTGGACGGACGGAGTCTCGTCCGGATCCATCTGAACCTGAATCGCTATATCCAGCCCCTGCCCTACCAAAGCGGCGCCGCGCATGCGGCCCAACGTCAATGCCTGGCTGTTAAAAACAGCGAACAGCAAGACGACACCTAATAACTTCAATTTGGTTGCGGGCATCGAGTTTGCATAATGGATCGGGTTGAATCGATTGTCACTCAAGTGTTTGTCGCCCATGCCAAACGGTCACTTTATTCTTGCCCAGCGCTGGTCTGCGCAGCTTTGCCGCAACGTCGCGCCAAGGCTGGTCGCGGCGCGTTTCGATCAATAATCAAGTCGATGAATCCCAATTTCAAAACCACCGGAATTGTCGGCACCGGCGCCATGGGACGCGGCATCGCGCAATTGGCCGCGCAGGCCGGAAGCGCCGTGATTCTCTACGACAGCCAGGCCGACGCCAGCGCCAAGGCGCAAGCCGATGTGTTCCTGCAATGGGACAAGCTGCTGGCAAAAGGCCGCCTGGACGAACCACGAACCGCTTTATACAAATCACGCGTAGTGTGTGCCGCAGCGCTGGCCGAACTGTCCGTGTGCGACCTGGTCGTGGAAGCCATTGTCGAGAAGCTGGACGCCAAAGCCGATTTGTTTGCCGCACTGGAGACGCTGGTCGGTTCACATACGGTTTTGGCCACCAATACATCATCGTTGTCCGTCACGGCGATAGCCGCGCGGCTGAAGAACCCGCAACGCTTCGCCGGCATGCATTTCTTCAACCCGGTGCCTCTCATGAAGGTGGTGGAAATCATTGCCGGCTTAAAGACCGATGCCGCGGTGTGTGCTGCCTTGGCCACCTACACGCGGCAGCTAGGACACACACCGGTGCAAGCCGCCGATACGCCGGGTTTTATCGTCAACCATGCCGGACGCGGCTACGGTACGGAGGCGTTGCGCATCGTCAGTGAAGGTATCGCCGACTTCGCCACCATCGACCGGATACTGCGCGATCAGGTGGGCTTCAGGCTGGGGCCTTTCGAGTTGATGGACCTGACCGCGCTAGACGTGTCGCACCCGGTCATGGAGTCGGTCTACCGACAATATTATGAAGAGCCACGTTACCGGCCCACTGTCATTACCGCGCAGCGTCTTGCCGGTGGTGTGGTTGGCAAAAAGGTCGGCCAGGGGTTTTATAGTTACATCGACGGAGCGCAGCAGTCGGCTGCCGAGCCAGTTGCGCCACGGGTCGACGCAATGCCACCGGTCTGGGTTTCGCCGCGTGCGGCACGGCGCGCGCAGCTGCTCAAACTTTTGAAAGACTTGGGAGCCGAGGTAGAAACCGGCCAGGCTCCATCGGCCGCCGCGCTGACGCTGGTGGCTCCCCTGGGATTCGACGTCACAACGGTCGCCATCGTGGAGCGGCTGGACCCGTCCCGTACGATCGGCATCGACCTGCTGGTGGACGACGCCTACACGAAGCGGCGCGTGCTCGCGACCAACCCCGCAACGCGCTCCGATATGCGGGAGGCGGCGCATGCCTTGATGGCGCGCGATGGCAAACGCGTCAGTGTGATTCGCGACAGCGGCGGCTTTGTTACCCAGCGTGTGGTGGCGACCATCGTGAATATCGCCAGCGATATGTGCCAGCAAGGCATTTGTTCACCGGCCGACCTTGAGACCGCCGTCAAGCTCGGGCTGGCCTATCCGATGGGGCCGCTGGAAATGGGCAACTGTTACGGCCCCGCCAATGTGCTGGAAGTGCTGTTCAACATGCAGACCGTGTATGGCGACCCGCGGTACCGCCCCAGCCCGTGGTTGCGCCGGCGCGGCGCCATCGGCCTGAGCCTGTTGCACGAAGAAGCGTAAGGCGCGCGGTCCATGAACAATCCGATCCTTACCCTCGAAGAACGCGAAGCGATCGATTCAGGTCGCTGGTTTTCCACCCTGTCCCCTTCTTTACGGCACGACATTCTCCGATGCGCGTACGTCAAACGTTTCCGCGACAGCGAGCTGATTGCCGCGCGCGGCGACCCGCCGGAGGATTGGATCGCCTGCGCCAAGGGCGCGGTACGCGTCAGCTCCACATCCATTTCCGGCAAACAGATCACGTTGACCTATGTGGAGCCCGGCATCTGGTTCGGCGATGTGGCGATATTCGATGGGGACCGCCGCACGCACGATGCCTATGCGCATGGGGATTGCACCATTCTTTGCGTCGCGAAAGCCGACTTCCAGAAGATCCTCGCGACCCACGTGGAACTCTACGAGGCCATGCTGCGTTTGCATGCACGGCGCATCCGGCAGCTGTACGGTCTGGTCGAAGACCTCAATACCCTGCCGTTGCGCGCCAGGCTTGCCAAGCAGTTGATCCATCTGGTACGCAGTTACGGCGTGGCCAGCCTGTCGAACGCCAAAGAGATGCGCATCGGTCTGCATCTGGCACAGGAAGAACTGGCCCAGTTGCTGGGGGCCTCACGCCAGCGTGTCAACCAGGAACTCAAGTCGATGGAGCGTGAACAAAGCATTCGCATAGAACCCGGCGGCCTGATCGTCCGAGACCGCGATGCGCTGATGCGCATCGTTGAGACCGACCACTGAAAAATACACCCCCATGAATGACTATTCCCATTTCGTCGGAACCCGCGCGGTTAGCGGCCAGCACCTTTTCAATGTCGAGGCACTGACAGCCTGGTTGTCGGTGCGACTGGAAGGTTTCGTCGGTCCCTTGTCGGTCGAAATGTTCAAGGGTGGCCAGTCCAACCCCACCTACAAATTGCTCACGCCCGAGCGCAGCTACGTCATGCGGGCCAAACCCGGCCCGGTGGCGAAACTGCTGCCTTCCGCCCATGCAGTGGAGCGCGAGTTCGCCGTCATGCGCGGCCTGTATGGCACCGACGTTCCAGTGGCAAGAATGGTTTGCCTGTGCGAGGACGAGTCGGTCATAGGACGCGCGTTCTACGTGATGGAGTTCGTGCAGGGCCGCGTATTGTGGGACCAGTCGTTGCCCGGCATGTCCAATGTCGAACGCGGCGCGATCTACGACGAGATGAACCGCGTCATCGCCGCGTTGCACAAGGTCGATTACGTGAAGCAGGGTCTCGGCGGCTTCGGCAAACCAGGCAATTATTTTGAACGCCAGATCGGCCGCTGGAGCCGGCAATATGTTGCCTCCGTCACGCAGCCGATTCCCGAAATGGACCGGCTCATGGCCTGGTTGCCGGTCCATATTCCGGCCTGCGCGCGCGACGACGGCAAGACGCGCATCGTGCACGGCGACTACCGCCTGGACAACCTGATGTTCCATCCAACCGAACCGCGCGTGCTGGCGGTGCTGGATTGGGAGCTTTCGACATTGGGCCACCCGCTGGCCGACTTCAGCTACCACTGCATGGCCTGGCATATTCCGCACACCATGTCGCGCGGCATCGGCGGCATCGACATAACCAGTCTGGGAATTCCGTCCGAAGCCGAATACATACGCCGGTATTGCGAGCGCACCGGTTTGGCCACGCCCGATGAACTCAAGCCCGACTGGAACTTCTACATGGCCTACAACATGTTCCGCATCGCGGCCATATTGCAAGGTATCGCCAAGCGCATCGAGATGGGAACCGCATCCAGCGCTCAGGCCCCTGCGTCCGCCGCGGGCGTGGTGCCGCTGGCCAGGATGGCCTGGCGGTTTGCGCAAAAGTCCTGACACGAACCCAGCTACAGCGAACCAAGCAACTACGCCGTCAATCAGCGCGCGGTCAAGATGCCCATCACACGAGGATGCACAACATGATCGAAGTCCACTCCTGGCCAACGCCCAATGGGCACAAGGTCCACATCATGCTGGAGGAATGCGGCTTGAAACTGGGCCGGGACTGGCAGGCAATCGCGGTCGACATCGGGGCCGGCGACCAGTTCAAACCGGACTTCCTGAAGATCAGCCCCAACAACAAGATACCGGCGCTGGTGGACCCCAGGGGACCGGACGGAAAACCGATCACGCTGTTCGAGTCGGGCGCGATTCTGCTCTATCTCGCGGGCAAGACGGGCAAGTTTCTGCCTAAAAGCACCCGGCAAAAATATGACGTGCTGCAGTGGCTGATGTTTCAGATGGGCGGGGTGGGCCCGATGCTCGGACAGGCCCATCATTTCCGGATCTACGCGCCCGAGAAGATCGGCTATGCGGTCAACCGCTACAGCAACGAGGCCCGACGCCTTTACGGCGTAATGGACCGGCAACTGGTCAACAGAAAATTTATCGCCGGCAACCACTATTCGATCGCCGACATTGCGATATTTCCGTGGCTGCGCAGCTGGCAGAACCAGGGCATCGACTGGGCAGACTACCCGCGGCTCAAAGTGTGGTTCGACGCTATTGCCGCGCGTCCTGCGGTAAAGCGCGGTGTGGAGGTACTGGCCACCTTGCGCAAACCGCTCACCGGCAATCAGCAACGCGAAGTGTTGTTCGGGAAGACCCAGTACTTGAAGCGTTAGCGACTTGTCAATCCAGCCCGGGCAGTCCGGACCACAATTCGTTGATGTCCGGGAAATTCCATTTGGCGGGATCTTCGCGCGCGCTGATTCTTTCACCGGGGGCAACCGTCGCCAGATCCACGATCTCCGGCGTTATGCGTTGCAATGCCTTGCTGTCGAAAAACACCTTGACGATCGGCATGGTCAATGATGCTGAAGTCTGGTCCATGACGACGCCCAGGCGGCCGGACGCAAGACGTACCAGCGAGCCGACCGGATAGATCCCCAGGCTTTTGGCAAATGCCTGAAACACCGTTGGGTCAAATTGCACGCCAGCCCATTGGCCCATCATGCGCATCGACTCGGCCGGGTCCCAGCCGGCCTTGTAAGGACGATTGGACGTGATCGCGTCGTACACGTCACAAACCGCCCCCATCTTTGCGTATAGGCTGATAGCCGCGCCTTTGAGTCCCTTGGGGTAACCCGAGCCGTCGATCTTCTCGTGGTGGTGCAGGCACACGTCCAGCGTCATGGGGGCCGCGGTTCCGTCCTTGCTTAAAAGCCGGTGCCCTCGCTCCGGGTGGCTCTTGACGATCTCAAATTCAGCGGCGGTCAGTTTGCCGGGCTTGTTAAGTACATCGATAGGCAACAACGCCTTGCCCA
>JANYBQ010000473.1 GCA_025360705.1 Betaproteobacteria bacterium
CGCCACGCTTACCCCCACCGGCACGCCGGCCTCGGCCAGCGTGCGGATAACACGCAGCCGGCGATGCGGCGCGGCTGCCCTGGGTTCGAGCTTGCGCGCCAGCACGCCGTCGAGCGTTGTGATGGTGACGTATACAGCGGCCAATTTTCGGGCGGCCATGGGGGCGATCAAATCGAGGTCGCGTTCGACGCCGCTGCCCTTGGTCACGATGCCGAACGGGTGGTGGCAGCGGTGCAGCAATTCGATCACGCCGCGCGTTACCCGCAACTCCCGCTCCACCGGCTGGTAGGCATCGGTGGCCGAACCGATCATGATCTGGCGCGGCACATAAGCGCGCGACTGCAGTTCGCGCCCGAGCACCTGCGCCAGGTTGGGTTTCGAGATAATTTTGGTTTCGAAATCGAGACCCGGCGAGAGATTCAGGTAGCTGTGGGTGGGCCGGGCATAACAGTAAATGCAGCCATGTTCACAACCGCGGTAGGGGTTGAGTCCGTAGTCGAAGAAGATGTCGGGCGAGTCGTTCTTGCTGATCGCGCTTTTGGCGTTTTCGGGCGTGACTTGCGTAGCCGTCGCGATCGGACCTGAGGGTGCCGATTCGTCGAGTGTTCCCCAGCCGTCGCCGAAGGCGGAACGTTCCAGGCTTTCAAAACGATGCGCGAAGCGACGATTGGCCGCGCCACGCCCTTTTATCGCATGCAAGGGTATGGTGGCCTCATGCACCGCATTGCCTTCCGTCGGACGCAATGCCGTTGCAAAAACAATCTCTCGAAGTACATCCGGAAACCGTCAGAATACTGTTCATAAAACCAGTATACGGGTTTTATCCAGGACGGCATTCAGTTTCGGGACGATCCCGGCCCGCTCCACGCCAAAAAATCAGGCGTATTCGCGCTCCAGCAAGCGCGCGCGGGCTTGCGCATATTCGCGTTTGAGTTGCGCCACAAATTCTCCGGCGCTCTGCACTTTGTCGACCGCGCCGATGCCTTGGCCGCAGCCCCAGATGTCCTTCCAGGCTTTCGTCGCGTCGCCACCGAAATTCATCGTGCTTGGGTCGCTCTGGGGTAGCTTGTCGGGGTCCATGCCGGCGGCGCGGATGCTGGGCGCGAGATAGTTTCCATGGACACCCGTGAACAGGTTGCTGTAGACAATGTCGTCCGAGCTGCCATCCACGATCGCCTGCTTGTAGGCATCGCTGGCGCGCGCTTCCTCGGTCGCGATAAAGGCCGACCCGATGTAGGCAAAGTCGGCGCCCATGGCCTGCGCGGCTAACACGGCTCCGCCGGTAGCAATGGAGCCCGACAACGCGACGGGGCCCCCAAACCACTGGCGAATCTCCTGAATCAAAGCGAACGCACTTTTGACGCCGGCGTGTCCACCTGCACCCGCTGCCACGGCAATCAGCCCGTCGGCACCCTTGTCTATCGCCTTGTGCGCGAACTTGTCGTTGATGATGTCGTGCAACACCACGCCGCCATAGCTATGGGTCGCCGCATTGATGTCCTCGCGCGCGCCCAGGCTGGTAATGCAAATCGGCACCTTGTATTTGACGCACAACCGCATATCGTGCTCCAGCCGGTCGTTGCTTTTGTGCACGATCTGATTGACCGCAAACGGCGCCGCAGGCTGATCTGGATGCGCCCTGTCCCAGGCCGCCAGCGCCTCGGTGATCTCGGCCAGCCACTCGTCGAGTTGCGATGCCGGACGCGCGTTGAGCGCGGGCATGGAACCCACCACGCCCGCGATGCATTGCGCGATGACGAGTTTCGGCGTACTGATGATGAACAACGGGGCACCGATGATCGGCAGTGGCAAGGTGTCGAGCGGAGGTGGCAATAGGGACATTGGGAGGTGGGTGCCTGGATTTGGTCCGGGTTATCGAATAGTTGCGCGCTGTCAGAAAGCTTCCAGCGCCAGCGCCGTGACACAGTCCGCGCCTTCGACAATGCTGTCGCGCATGCCCGGGGCCTTGCTCAGCAAGTGGTCGGCGTAGAAACGCGCCGTGATGATCTTGGCCTGCATGAAGGCGACATCGGTGCCCTCGGCGATCTGCTGCTGCGCCACCAGCAACGCGCGCGCCATCTGCCAGCCGGCCATCAGGTTGCCTGCCAGCATCAGGTAAGGAACGCTGCCCGCGAACACCGCATTCGGCGATGCCTTGGTGCCGCCCGCAATAAAACCAACCACATCCACAAACGCCTCGCGCGCCGCTTTGAGCCGCCTGGCGACCGCCACGGCATCTCCGCTCGCACTGGCGATCAGGTCTTTCTCGGTGCCTTCGATACGCGCCGCGATAGCCAGCGCCGTCCGACCGCCGTCACGCGCGGTCTTGCGACCCACCAGGTCGTTGGCCTGGATTGCCGTGGTGCCTTCATAGATGGTCAGAATCTTGGCATCGCGGTAATACTGCGCTGCGCCAGTTTCCTCTATAAACCCCATGCCGCCATGCACCTGCACGCCCAGGCTCGTCACCTCCAGGCTCATCTCGGTGCTGTAGCCCTTGACCAGCGGCA
>JANYBQ010000511.1 GCA_025360705.1 Betaproteobacteria bacterium
CGACTCGTCGCGGACGAACTCCAACCCGGCTTCCTCGCCCCACGCCCGGCACTGTCGGGCGGGCGGGCGGATCGGCATCGACGGGCCGCGTGGGGTCGGGGTGTCGGTTCGCCAGTGGATGACAGCGTCAACTACGGTGCCAATCTGCAAGTGGCGGGAACCCTTGGTCTTTCCAGCGGAACGCTCGCGGGTGTTGGCAACATCGACCTGAGCGGCACACTGAACAAGACCGGCGCGGGTACTTTCACGCTGGCCAATGCACTCAATGACACCGGTTCCGTAAACGTCGCAGCAGGCACACTGCGTCTTACCGGTGGTGGTACCGACAGCGGTGTTTTCAACGCGGCAAATGGTGCGACTATCGATTTCCAGGGTGGTACCCATAACTTTGCCGATGGTGCCGTGTTGTCGGGCACCGGCACATTTGACGGTGGCGGTATTCTGACCAAAACCGGCACCGGCACCGGCACCGGCCTGCAGTTTGCGCCCGGCACCACCATCAATCTCAATGCGCTTGCACTGGGGGGCACCGGCAAACTCACCAACCTGGGCAGCGCAAGCGGCAACAACATCACGCTGCCCGGTGACTTCATCAACCAGGCCGGGGGCAGTGCCAATTTCACCGGTGTCACCATCGGTGGCAGCCTGTACAACCATGGCAACTTCACCACTGGCGGCCTGGTCACGGTGGCTGGAGCGCAGATCCAGCAACTGGGCGGTGTATTGACCGTGCCGGGCGGCACAACGCTGAATATGAGTAACCCGGCGGGTGTCTTTAGCTGGATAAATGGCACCATTGCGGGAGCGGGCACGCTCGGCTTCTCGGGCGGCGGGACCTTTCTGTTCGCGGGCACCGGCGACCGCATCATCGACGGCCTTAACTTCGCGTTCAACAACCTGACCTTGCCCGACGGCTCGCTGACGCTGCAATCGGGCAGCCTCACGCTCAGCGGTGCAACCGTGCTGCCGGCGGGTGTTGCGCTGAATCTGCATGGCGGCACGCTGAACAACAACGGCACGCTGGATGTAGCGGGCAGCTTCGGGCTGACCGGTGGCGCATTCGGCGGCACCGGCAGCCTGACCATGTCGGGCGGATCGTTAAGCCTGCCGGCCGGCAACTCGGTGGCCTGGACCAACAGCGGCGTGTTGACCAACACCGGCACGCTGGAGCTGGCGGACTCGACCATCACCAACGCCATCAACAACCAGGGCACGATCAACCTGGGCGGCGGGCTTACGTTCACGCAGGGGGTGACCAATGCCGGCACCGTCGATGCAAATGCGGGCAGCGCGGTGTTCAGTGGTGGGCTTGTGCAAAACGCCGGCAATATCGTACTCAACGGCGGCAGTCTGCAAGGCAACGTGAGCCTGAACGCGGGCAGCATCAAAGGCAGTGGCACGGTCAATGGCAACCTGGTAGTGGGCAATGCCACTATGGCGCCGGGGTTTTCGCCGGGGGCCATCACGGTAACCGGCAACCTGAACCTGGGAGCCGCAAGCGTGCTCAATATCGAGCTGGGCGGGCTGGCGCCGAGCAGCGGTTATGACTTTGTTGACGTACGGGGTTCCGCAGTCTTGAACGGTACATTGAACGTGAAGAGTTATGGCGGCTTCGTACCGCCGCCTGGTTCGAACTTCACGTTCATGAAATATGGCGCATCGAGCGGCGCCTTCTCGAGCGTCAATCTTCTGCCGGGGCTGGTATTCACGCCGCTGCCCAGTTCGCTGAACCTGTCGGTGCCTGTAATCGCGATTGCACCGCCTCCACCGCCAGGACCGGATCCGATTTCCGTCGCCATCCAGAGAATCCTTTCCGGCGATGACCTGCTCGCCGCGCTGGCTCCCGTCAGACGCAGAGACGACCCCGAAGTCCAGAAAGAAATTGAAGTGGAAGGCTGCCGATGAAACTCCAAACCAAACCCGTGTCGAGTGCGTTGCTACTGGCCGGCGCCGTGGCGGCGGGACTCAGTGCCTTGCCCGCACTGGCACAGACCGCCGCGACCGTGGCCAACGCCACATCGGTCGAAGGCACGGCCTTTGTCACCCGCGCCGATGGCCGCCAGACCATCCTCGCGCGCGGCTCGGCCCTGGGCGTGGGCGATGCCCTGTCCACCACCCGCAACAGCACCGTGCGCCTGCGTTTTACCGACGGTGGCGAGACGGCGCTGCGACCCGACTCGCGCATCACCGTGCAGGCCTACAACTACAACCGGGAAGACCCGCAGGCCGACAACCTGATCCTGGGCCTGCTCAAGGGCGGGCTGCGCGCCCTTAGCGGCTCGATCGGCAAACGCGGCAATCTGGATGCCTACAAGCTCAACATCGGCACCGCCACCATCGGTATCCGTGGCACCGACTACACCGCGCGCCTGTGCGACGGCGATTGCACGCAGGACCCGGCCAGCGCTACCCGCAATACCCGGCCCAACAGCAGCGCCCCGGTGATTGCGCGCGTGATGCAGGCGCAGGGCGTCGTAACGGTGGAGCGCGACGCGCGCCAGGTGGAGGTGGCGCAAGGCGCGGCCCTGTATGCCAGCGACAAGGTGGCTACCCCACCGGGCGGTTACGCGGTGCTGGCGTTTCGCGACGACACCCGTTTGACGCTTAACAGCGGCACGCAACTGGCGCTGGCCCAGTACACCTATGACGCGGCCCAACCGGCGCGCGGCAATATGTTGTTCCAGTTGCTCAGCGGCGGCCTGCGCGTGGCCACCGGCCTGATAGCCAAGGCCGCGCCGAAGCAGGTGAAGTTCCAGACCAGCACCGCAACCATCGGTATCCGGGGCACGGTGTTCGACCTCACCTGCGGCAAGGCCGGCGCAGCGGAAGACCCGCCGCCCGAGGATGTGACCGATATCGCCTGCGACCAGTCGCTGTTCGCCAGCACGCGCAGCGGTGAGATCGTGCTGGCCGCCGGCGATGGGCGCGAGGTGGGCATAGGCGCCGGGCAAAGCGGCCTGGTGCCGGGACCACAGGGTTCGGCGCGCACCCTGGCCGCGACACCGGCGTATTTCAACACCATCACCGCACCGGCACCCGAAGCGGTCGAGGTGAACCTGGAGCAGTTGTTTGGCGCGGCCGCTCCGGCCAGCGAGGCCAGCGGTGTTTACCTGATGGTGCGCGAGGGCAAGGTGGTGCTGGAGCAGGCCGGCCAGACGCTGGCGCTGGACGCCGGTGAAGCGGCCTATGCCGGGCGCTCGCTGGCACCGGTGCGCCTGGCCACCACGCCGCTGCTGCTGGACCGCGACCTCTCACTCTCCAACCGCGCTTTCAATTTCAATATCTGCCGGCCTTGAGCGGCAACCTTGATAGATATTTTTTCTGAAAATGGCTAAAAAGTAGACGAATTCTAGGTCTGAAAGACGTTTTTCAAAGGGACGATGAGGTTACGAACGGTTGTTCCTACCGGTTCGTCGGATCTGTTAGGAGCCATAAATAGTAAATAATTTGGGGCCATCAAAAGAGGAGTTCACCATGCTGAAACGTCGCGGCTTCCTGCAAGCGGGTAGCGCAGTAGCGGTTTTGGCGCCTGCCGCTGTCTGGGCCCAGGCCAAGCCGGAAAAACTCACCATCCTGTCGCACCGCGTCCATATGTCGGTGTTGACCGGTGCCAAGGGTGGCGATGCCACGACGGAGTGGGTCAAACGCAACGGCATCGGTGTTGAATGGGTCACCTTGGACACTGGCCCGCTGCACGAACGGCTGTTTCGTGAAGCCAGCTTGGGGTCCACGTCGATTGACCTGGCTTTTATGGTCAACACGCGAGCCACGCCCAATGTGGCGAATTTGCTTGAACCACTCGAATCGTCGATGCAGGCCAACCCGCTGGAGGACCCCAAGGATTTGGTTCCTGGCCTCATGGCAGCGATGAAATTTGGCGGCAAGCAGTACGCGATTCCGCAGCGCCATGCGACGACCGGATTCCATTACAACGAAGCTATCTTCAAGGAGCGTGGCGTAGCGATCCCCAAGACCTTTGAAGACGTGATCGAGGCGGCGAAAAAACTCACGTTCACCCGGCCTGATGGCTCCCAGGTGTTCGGATTTTTGATCGAGGGCGACAACTACCCGAATGTGATCGACATGGCGCGCGCGTATGACGGTGATTTCATCACGGCAGACTTCAAGCTGGGCATCAACCAAGGCCCGATGCTGCGTGCGGTGCAGACAATGCGCGAGCTTTATGCGGCCGGTGTGATCCCGCGAAACTGGACCGCGATCAAGGGTGAAGAAGTCAACACCTGGATGCAGTCCGGGCGTGTGGCCATGACCATCAATTCGTTTGGACGCACACAGTTTTACAACGACAAGGACAAGTCCAAGAACCCGGGCAACATCAAGGTGATGGCGCTGCCCGCAGCACGCGAAATGCAGGGGAAGTACCCCAACTCCGCCCCCGCCAAGATCGAGTTCTGGTCCATGTGTATCCCCAAGGGCGCACGCAACAAGCCGTTCGCCTGGAGCCTGATCAAGGAACTCTCGTCCAAGGAAAACACCTTGAAGGCTGCCCTCAACGGCAACGGCCCGGTACGCGCGTCCACCTATACCGACGCGCGTTTTGCGTCCACCGTTTCGTATGCCGCGGCGGAAGCCGCAACGTTGAAAGTGGCGCGGGTTCCGATCCCGGCGTTCGACAACGCAGCCAAAGCGGGCGACATATTCGTAGAAGAACTGCAGGCCGCCGTGCTGGGCCGCAAGGGGGTCGCGCTGGCCATGGACGACGTGGCCCGGCGGGTCAAACCACTGCTGCCGTGAGCAGAAGCGATCGGCTGACGGCTTCATTGGCGCGGGTACCGCTGGCGCAGTTGCCCACGCCCTTGGAGGCTGCACCGCGTTTGTCGGCCGAGCTGGGCGGGCCACCGATCTGGATCAAACGCGAGGACTTGAGTGGCCTGGCGCTGGGCGGCAACAAGCCGCGCCAACTGGAGTTTTTGATGGCGGCGGCGTTGGCGGACGGCGCCCAGGCCGTGGTCACTACCGCCGCGGTGCAATCCAACTTTTGTCGTGCCTGTGCAGCAGCCGGAGCCAAGCTCGGCATCAAGGTCGGCCTGCTGCTGCGCGGCACGGGGCAGGAGGATCTGCAGGGGAACTATCTGCTTGACAAGGTGCTGGGAGCGGAGCTGCGATTTACCGACACGCAGGACCCCTACGATCCCCGTATCCCGCTGTGGCTGGACGAATTTGTGGCTGACTTCACGCTCCGTGGTCTCAAGACGCAGGTACTGCACCTGCCCGGGCGCACAGGTACCTTGGGTGCCGCCGCCATGGTTTGCGCCGGGGAAGAAATGGCACGCCAGTTCGCCGACCGGCAATTGGTGCCACAAGCCGTGTTCACCGCCGTAGGTTCCGGCCTGACGGTGGCCGGTCTGGTGCTGGCGTTCAAGGCGCTGGGTTTGCCTACCCGTGTGATCGGTATCTCGGTGCAGCGTCCGGCAAGCTTCATCGTGCCCCTGATCGTGGAGCGTGCCAACGCGGCGGCTCAACTGCTTGGATTGGCGGCGCGCGTGGATGCAAATGATTTCGATATTGACGACCGGCACATGGGCGGTGGTTATGGTGTGCCGTCGCAGGATGCGGTGGGCGCGATCCTGCTGGGTGGCCGCACCGAAGGCCTGCTGTTCGACCCGATCTATTCGGGGAAGGCCCTGGGCGGTATGGTGGCGCAGTTGCGCGAAGGGTGTTGGAGCGGCTCCGCACCGCTGGTGTTTTTTCATTCAGGTGGCGCGCCAGGGCTATTTGCCAACGCAGCCCAACTCACGCAATGGTTACCGAAATGAGCAAGTTACAGATCAGCGACGTGCGTGCCATACCGCTGACGGCAAACATCGAGGAAGGCACACGTACGTCCCAAGGTGTCTTCGGTGCGGTGTCCATGGTGCTGGTTGAGGTGAGCACAGTGGACGGCATCACAGGGTACGGCGAAAGCCTGGCGCGTTTTGGCCCGCGCGCCTACGCCGGTTTTATCAACGAAGTGCTGGCCCCCAAGTTGGTGGGCCAGAGTGCGTTCGATATCCGGCGTCTTTGGCAACAGATGCGTTCGGCCCTGTCGGGCCGATCCGGCGGCATGCTGGTCGAGGCGATTGCAGGGGTGGACATCGCGCTCTGGGACACAGTGGGCAAAGCCTTGGGCCAACCGGTGCACCGCCTGTTGGGCGGGGTAGGGCGGACCCATGTGGATTGCTACGCGTCGTCGATCAACTGGGCCAGCCTGGAGAAGATGGAAGAGCAGGCGCGCCAGGTTGTGTCGCTCGGTTTTAAGGCCATCAAGGTCAAGCTCGGATCGCCAGTGGCGCGGGCGATTGAATCCGCGCAACGGGTGCGACAGGTGGTCGGCCCTGGCATCCAACTCGGTGCCGATGCCAACTGGGCCTATTCGCTCGACCAGGCGGTCGCGGTGGGCCATGCCCTGCACGCGCTCGACTACTGGTTTTTTGAGGAGCCGATCATGCCCGACGACGTGGCGGGGTATGCCCATTTGCGCAAAACGGTGTCGGTAATGCTGGCGGCTGGTGAAAGTGATTACACGGTGGCGCATGCCGCGCAACTCATCAAGGACCGTCTGGTGGGCATCATCCAGCCCGATGTCGCGCGCGCCGGTGGCATCAGCGAGACGCGCGACATTGCAGCACTGGCACACGCGTTTAACGTGGCGTACGCGCCGCATGTCGGCTGGTCCGGCGCGGTGTGTGCGGCGGCCAGCCTGCAGTTGGCTGCCGCGATGCCGGCGTTCACGAGTTTCGAGTGCATGTTTATCGCCAATCCCCTGCGCGACGCACTCACCACGCTGCCGGTGGGTGCGGCCACCAGCCTGGTGGATGGCCAACTGCCGGTGCCCCAGGGCCCGGGCCTGGGCGTTGACATCAATTGGGATGCGGTGCAGCGATACCGCGTGGATTAGTGAAACCACTGCGCCGCCATTGGATCCTGCTGGTGCCGGCCCAGTCACTGCTGGTGCTGGTGCTGTTCGTGCCTTCGCTGGTTGTGTTCTGGCTTAGTTTGACGCGCTCCACCTACGGCGTGCGCCCGGTCTGGGTCGGCCTGGCGAACTACGCCACGGTGTTGAGCGATCCGTACTTCTGGACCGCCACACTCAACACGGCGATCGTGGTTAACGCAGTGGTGTTTGGTGAATTCCTGCTCGCCCTTGCGGTGGCGATGTTATTTGCGGGCTGGATCCCGCTGCGCCGCCTGATGATTGCGCTGGTGCTGGCCCCGTATGCGATCAGCGAGGTGGTGTCCGTGGTGATATGGAAGTTCATGATGGAGCCCTACGCCGGGCCCGTCACACAGGCCTTGCATGCGATGGGTTTGCCCGCGCTGGACTGGGCGGTGGAGCCATCGCACGGCTTGGCGATGGTGATCCTGCTGTCGATCTGGCACCACCTGCCATTCACCTTCATCATTCTGTACACCGCGCTGCTGGGCATACCGAGGGACTTGTACGAAGCGGCGCAAGTGGACGGTGCCGGTGCGTGGCGCAAGTTCCTGCATGTGACCCTGCCGCTGCTGATCCCGGCGATTCTGGTGGCCCTGGTGTTCCGCTATATTTTTGCGTTTCGCATTTTTTCGGAGGTTTGGTTGCTGACCGGCGGCGGCCCGGCACGTACCACCGAGGTGTTGGCGGTGTACCTATACCGGCAAGCTTTCCGGTATGCTGACTTTGGCACCGCAGCGGCCACTGGCTGGCTGATGCTGGTTGCCTCGCTGTTGATGGGTTCCTGGTACATCTACCAGATGTACAAGAGGATGTTTGCACATGCCTCACGCTAAATCGATTTTCAGCGCCCGGCGCGCCCGCAAATGGCTGGTCGGCAGTTTGCGCATGTTGGCACTGGCCGCAGTGCTGATGTGGTCGGCGTTTCCAATTGCGCTGATTGTGTTGTCGTCGCTGCGCTTACCGAAAGACATCTTCTCCAGCGGCAGCAGTTTTTTCTTCTCGCCCACAACCCAGAACTACGTGAACCTGTGGAAACGCTGGCCTGATTTTTTTCACAACCTGCTGAACAGTCTGGTGGTGTCTCTGGGGGCGACAGCGCTCACGCTGGTGATCTCGTTCCTGGCCGGCTACGTTTACTCCCGGCGTGATGGCAAGCTGCTGACGGCCTCGGCCTTTTTCATGATCCTGGTGCGGCTGTTGCCACCGATCGTGATTACCTTGCCACTGTTTCCTGCCATCAACTGGCTAATGCTCAACGACACCAAAGCGGTCCTGATCCTGCTGTACACCGCGTTTTTTCTGAGCCTGGGAGCCTGGATCATGAAAGCCTTTATCGACCAGTTGCCGCGCGAACTGGAAGAAGCCGCGGCGATGGACGGTGCCGGCCTGTGGCAGACACTATGGCGTATTGTGCTGCCGCTGTCCTATGCGGGTTTGATCGCCACGTCGGTGTTCATCATGGTGTTTGCCTGGAACGACTTTTTGTTCGCGTTTATCTTTACCGCGGTCGATGCCAAGACGGCGCCGTTGGTGATCTCCGAGATGGTCGGCGCAATTGACGGCGTGGATTGGGGAATCCTGTTTGCGGCGGCGACGCTGCAACTGCTTCCAATTCTGGTTTTTGTGTTGCTGGTTCAAAAATACCTGATTGCCGGGCTCACCGCCGGCACGCTGAAAGGATAAGTCGTATGCAGTCTTCCTACGCCACGCACAGCGACCCGCGCCTGTCGCGTTTCGATCCTCTGCCGCGTGTGATCTATTTCGACGATTTCGACCAGGGCATGCACGGCTGGACCGCACTGGTTGGCAATTACGAAGGCTCCATCGACACCATGACGCGTTCTTACGCGCGCCACACCCAGCCGATGCTGAGCCAGATCACGCATTGGGACAGCGGCACACATGGATCGTTCGACGGCACCTATGCGCTGAAAATCGCGACGCGCGCGGTGCCCGGTGAGCGCAACACCGCCATCAAGCGTGTCACGTTCCGCAAGGCCTCGCGCATACGGGTGGAAACCTACTTTGCGTTCAAGCCCGAGGCCAACGAACTGAAGCTATCGGACCTGGACGTGCGCTCCGTAGGCCTGCTGTTCGACTTGCAGGACGGCAAGGAGCGCGTGATGCCGCACCTGCGTTACCTCAATGCGCTTGACGGCCAGCCTATGAATAAATGGCAGTTCAAGCAGCGCAGCACGCCGTTTCGCGCCATCGGCGGCCGCAGCGAGACGGTGACCCACGACCATTTGAGCCCGCAGGATTGGGAGGACATTCCCGATGCCGGACAAAAGCTCTGCTACAACGAGATTCCGACCAAAATCAACTGGCACTATTTGCGTTTTGATTTCGATCTGGCCAGCATGCGCTGGTTGGGTTTCCAGTGCAACGACCAGGTGTTCGATTGCCCCGGGGTTGAGTCGATCAAGATGGCCGCAATGCCCAATCTGTCGTGTATGTTGAACCTGGCCTTTTTCTGCGAGTCCGACACCGCCAAACGCACGTTTTTCTATCTGGACAGCGTCTTGCTGTCAGGGGAGTATTGAGATGGCAAGCCTGATGCGCAATGCCTACACCGCTGTCATCGCACGTGGCGATGCGTGGCAACAATCGGTGCAAACCGAACCTTATGAAGCTGCCTGGGCCGGGGAAGCGATTTTCTTTGTATACGTGATGGAAGTGGCTGGTGGTGATGGTTCCGCGGGTAGCGGCAGTGCCGTCGCGCGCGTACAGATTTCACCCGACGGGCTGCACTGGGCCGATGAAGGTACCGAGATAAAGATTGCGGCAAAGGCGGAGAGTTTGAGTTTTGCGCGCGTTACCAACTTTGGCGGCTGGTTGCGACTCGATGTCACGGTGCCCGCGGAGTTGGCCATCAAGGTGGTCGCCACGCTGGCCTTGAAGGGCTGAAGCAGGGTGACCCAGCGTGCGCAAAGAGGCCGTAGTGTGGTGATTCCGTTGAAGTCCGTGACGCCACCGGATTACCCAAGAGAGATCGCGCGCGCCGACCTTTCGCCTTACCGCCGCTCCAGCACCGGCGTGGACTATGTGCACACTTCCGATTCGGGTGTGCCGGGGTTGCATGTCATGGTCAATGCGCTCACCCATGGCAACGAGTGGTGTGGCATGTATGTGGTGAAGCGATTGCTCGATACAAACCTGCGGCCACGGACCGGGCGGCTTAGCTTGTCGTTTGCCAATATCGCCGCGTATGAACGCGTGGGAGCAGAAGGCGTCAGTGCCCGTTTCGTTGAGCGTGATTTCAATCGACTGTGGCACGACGATCTTTTGCAAGCAGACTGCCAATCCGTGGAGGCTATCCGTGCCCACCAGATGCGTCCGCTCGTCAAGACGGTGGATCGCCTGTTGGACTTGCATTCCACCTGGCACGCACTGCAACCCTTTTTTGTGCTTTCGCAGTTGCCCCGCGTGCGGCAGCTGGCGGACCAGCTAGCTGTGCCACCGCGCTAGCTGTTTCTGCCCGACGTATGGCACGAGGGTTACCACCTGATCGACTATGGCGCATTTCGTCACAGAGCTGCGAGCGCAGTCGGCATCATTGCCGAGTGTGGCCAGCATTTCGCCCAGTCGAGTGTGGACACGGCGTGGCGAGTGGCCGTCCGGTTCCTGCTGGTCAACGCGACGATCGATGCAGACATGGCGACGCTCTTGTGTCCCGGCATCGCGCCGGGCGGCACGCTAGAGCGTTATGAAATTGTCCAACCCGTGATCGCCCGCACCGATGCGCTGCGCTTGACTTGTTGTTACGCGGGCTTCGTGCATTTTTCCGCCGGTCAACTGGCGGCGCTGGATGGGGATGAGCCAGTGTTGGCGCCCTTTGACGGTGCCGTGCTGTTGGCCCCCCGGCCTGACCCGAAAGCGGGGCAACAGGCGTTCTCCTGGGGGCGTGTAGTGAAGGGGTGAAGGCATCGCGCCGCCTTGGTGGGCATGGCGGCGGGATGCAGCGGCCGCCGGTCCATAGAATGCGCTGAAAGATTCATGACCGGCCAGATCCGCGACAAGCTGACCGGTGCTTACCCGCTGCAGCTATCGCCCCTGGAACACCGGCGGACGTTTCTCGACAAAAGCGCTGCAACCCTCATGTGCGTCCTGGCTGTCGAACAGCAGGCTGATGGTGGCGCACTCGTGGGCCAGAGCCGATTCGAGTGGCATCTCGGTGCCATGCAGCATCGAACTTTTGAGCAGCTTCAAGGCGATGGGTGATTTTTCAGCAATGCGCTGGGCCAGTTGCATGGTTTCGTCCAGCAATTGCGAGCGCGGCACGGCGCGGTTGACCAGGCCCAAGGCCACGGCCTCGGACGCACTCAGGAAGTCCCCCGTGAACATCAGCAGCTTGGCCTGGCACAGGGGAATCTGCCGCATCAGGCGCTGCGAGCCGCCGCCGCCGGGGAAGATACCGAGCTTGATTTCGGGCAGGCCGATCTTGGCTTCCATCGCCATCAAGCGTATGTCTATCGTCAGCATGAACTCCATGCCGCCGCCAAGCGCCCATCCATTGACGGCTGCCAGCGTGGGTTTGGCGCAAGCCTCGAAGCGACGAAACACGCGATGCACGACCTCGCTGAACTCGGTGTAGTGCTGCAGGCCGCCGCGCTGGTTCAGATCGTTGATGTTTCCTCCGGCGATAAATGCGCGTTCGTCCACGCCCGTCACCACGATGGCACGCACCTCGGGGTCACGCTCCAGTTCTGTCAGCGCCTGTTCCATCGCCAGCAGCATGGGCACGTCGAGCGTGTTGAGCTGGTCGGGCTGGTTGAACAGCATCAGGCCGACCGGGCCGCGTTTCTGAATCAGCACCCTGGCGTCATCCATGTCCATCTCCTTGTTTTTGCGTTGTGTCGATCAGCGGCTTAGCCGGCGCCGCGTGCCAGCCGGTCTTCGATCTGCGGTAGCCGGTCCACGCCGAAAAATGACTCGCCGTCCACTATGA
>JANYBQ010000523.1 GCA_025360705.1 Betaproteobacteria bacterium
CAGGATGCCACGTACACCCGACATCCAGCCTCTCCAGCTGAGCTGCGCGACCACGATGGTAATCAGTGCTATTGCCAGCCCCAGGGCGGCAATGAAAATTATCAGATAGCGCCGTGTGTCCTTGCTGCGTAGGTCGATAAAGCTCAGGTCGTGCAAAACGATTAGCGTGGCGATCGGGCCCGACTCGGCGTTGACGATGTGGACGCCTACATGCACCGGACCGCCGGCGAGATTCAGGCGCGGACCCGCGAGATCGGCTACAGCCTGCGCGTCCCGGCAGCCCAGGGTCATGGGATAGGTGGAGGTGTGACGCAGCAACACGCCGTCCAGCGAACACAGGCCGATGGCAAATAGCCGTTCGTCCTGCACCGTGCGGTCGAACAATGCCTCGAGGCGGGTTTCCTTTACGTCGGACAACGTCTCGCTGATCGAGTCGGACAGCGCGTTGGTGACGAGCGTACCGCGGCTGTTGAGGTCGCGCGAGAACCAGCGCAATGTCAACTGGTCCATCAGCGGCAAGGCGACGTAGGCCGCTCCCACAAGTGTCAAAACCAGGGGTATGAGAAATCGAAGCTGGAGGTTAAAGATATTCATGCGGTCAGGCCACGCAGTCTATCGGCCTCTGGAAAACACTGCTGGAGGGAGGAATGTGTAACTTTACCAACCCTCCGCGGCAATCCGCGGGCCGTGTCGTATCCCTTCGATCCGACGTGCTTGGGTAAACTCGGAACATCCATGAACACCATCACCACCATTCAACAAGCCGATCTGATCGAGTCGATTGCGGCTTCGTTGCAATTCATCAGTTATTACCACCCGGCCGACTATATCGCCCACCTGGCGCGCGCCTACGAACGCGAACAAAGCCCGGCCGCCAAGGACGCCATGGCACAGATTCTGACCAACTCGCGCATGAGTGCGGAGGGCCACCGCCCGATCTGCCAGGACACCGGCATCGTCAATGTGTTCCTGAAAATAGGCATGGACGTGCGGCTAGAAGGTTTCACCGGCACGTTGGAAGACGCCATCAACGAAGGGGTGCGCCAGGCCTACAACCATCCCGACAACACGCTGCGTGCATCGATCGTGGCCGACCCCCAGTTCGACCGCAAGAACACCCGGGACAACACCCCGGCGGTGGTCAACGTGGAGATCGTGGCTGGCAACAAACTCGACATCACGGTCGCGGCCAAGGGCGGCGGCTCGGAGAATAAATCCAAACTCGCGATGCTCAACCCGTCCGACTCGGTGGTGGACTGGGTGCTCAAGACCGTGCCGACGATGGGCGCCGGCTGGTGTCCACCGGGCATGTTGGGCATCGGCATCGGAGGCACCGCCGAGAAGGCCGTGTTATTGGCCAAGCAGGCGCTGATGGAAGACATCGACATGTACGAATTGCTACAACGTGGGCCCAAAAACAAGACCGAGGAAATGCGCATCGAACTGTTCCAAAAGGTCAACGCGCTGGGCATAGGCGCGCAGGGCCTGGGAGGGCTGACCACCGTGCTGGACGTCAAGATCAACATGTACCCGACCCACGCCGCGGGCAAACCGGTGGCGATGATCCCCAACTGCGCGGCCACCCGCCACGCGCACTTTGTGATGGACGGAAGCGGCCCGGTGTATATGGAGGCGCCGGCCCTGAGCCTGTGGCCCGATGTGAACTGGGCGCCCGACTACCAGAAGAGTAAAAAGGTCGATCTCAACACTTTGACCAAAGCCGAGATCGCGAGCTGGAAAGCCGGCGACACATTGTTGTTGAGCGGCAAGATGCTGACCGGCCGCGACGCGGCGCACAAACGCATTCAGGACATGCTGGCCAAGGGCGAAAAGTTGCCGGTGGACTTTACGAATCGAACGATTTATTACGTCGGCCCGGTAGATCCGGTGCGCGAAGAGGCTGTCGGACCCGCGGGCCCGACTACCGCGACACGCATGGACAAGTTCACCGACATGATGCTCGCGCAAACTGGACTGATCAGCATGATCGGCAAGGCGGAACGCGGCCCGGCGGCCATAGAAGCCATCCGCAAACACAAGAGCGCCTACCTGATGGCGGTAGGCGGCGCGGCCTACTTGGTCAGCAAGGCCATCAAGACCGCCAAGGTGGTGGGTTTCGCCGACCTGGGCATGGAAGCGATCTACGAATTCGACGTGGTCGATATGCCGGTGACGGTGGCGGTCGATTCAGGCGGCACCAGCGCGCACATTACCGGGCCGGCGGAGTGGGAGAAGAAGATTGCGACCGGGCAGTTCAAGAATATCGCGGTGACGGCTGGTTGAAACCGACGCGGCTCCGTTGACGCTCGCATACGGAGCGCCGCGATGTAGCCGCCACGTTATGGCCTGCGTTTTGCAGGCGTCTTGGGCTGCCTGGTCTTAATGGTCACAGCTTCGGACAGGTAGTACAGAGTGCCATCCTTTGCGAGCGCCGGGCACTGCACGGCCCATCGGGCCGACATCGCGTGAGCCAATCCGACACATCCGTTTTTCATCAGAACGGCGACATATTCTTCGCGCGTCAATCTTGGCGCTTTGAGCTTCTTCCGGCAGCCCTCCACAATAGATGCAACAACTTTTGGCACCTCGACATACAGCGCATCCAGATAGCCTGCCATCGAATACTGGGTTACCAAAGTGTCCGCGAAAGCTTTTTGTGGGAAGTCTTTTACGTTTTTGGTGACAAGGGCGACCGGTTGGCCGGGCCAATCATCCAGTGACAATTTGTAGGCGGCGGCAGCGACATGGCGGTCTTCGGCAGCCACCGGCTCGAACTTGTCGATGTGCTTGGAATATCCCGTCACCTCCCATCCTTCCGCGGCGTCCCTCATGCCTGCCAGACAATCCTCAATGCCCCGTGCATCCGCGTTCTGCTTGGCAATGACATTGCGAGTCCACTCGGACTCAATTTCCCCGGTCCAGTGAATACTGAGAATTTCCGCCTCGTGCAGATGCATGAACAGGTCTCGCATACGGGGGGCGAAGAACACGTTGGCATCCACCAGAACGATGCGAGGCAAGCTTGTTGCCTCGCCTTTGCGCACTTTGAGGATGGGCATTCTCAGAGCTTCGACCGACGGGGAATGCCCGCCTTCTCATCGGCGTACAAGCCCAGGCGCAGGCTGGCCTCCGACATCGCCTCAAGCCCCTTTGCCTGCCGTTCTTTGCTCCTGGCCTTGTAGGCAAGCACCGTGGTTCTGGACACGCGCCGATGGCCCCCCGCAGTACGGCTGACCGCCCCAAGTTTTCCGGTATCCATAAGGGTGTTGATGTGCGTTCGAGAAACGTGAAGCAATTGCGCGGCCTCCTCGCTTGTCAACTCAGCACCGTCATCGCCGGGGCTACCGTCCGCCAGCCTTCCAAGCGGATTGACGACGAATCCTTGAACGTCCACGGCCGTCAGAAGATGAACCAGCATCGCCCGGCGCTTGCGCGCACGCGTCTTATTTTTCAGGAGTTCGTGTGCGAACTCACTCTCCAGCAAACGTGGCATCATTTCACGCACCGTCTGGCCGATCGCATCGGTGGTCGCGTTGTGCTTCATCCGTGAAGCAATTACCGCATTGACTTGAGCTGCCAAAGCTTTTGCCATGTCCTCCAATGCGAAGTGAAGACCACTCGCGAGCTGCTGGTCGATAACGTTCGAAGGTATAGAACGAACAAATGTGGCCATGGGATCTCCTGTAGCTGACAAGCATAGCAATATTCGTCAAATTCGAAAATCCGACACCGACCCAGTTTCGCCGTCACGGCGCTCATCCGAGGGCTTGCTTCGTTAAGCTGGCAATGACAATCCTGGGGCCAGTGGCTGGTACCGACCAAGGCGCGCCAGGGTTCGGGACGCAGGACTGGTGAGAACGGTGCCTATCCGCCAATTGCGGCGTACACGTTGAGCCTTGCCCAAGGCGCCACCGACGCGCCTCATTCGCGGAGCTTGACAGCGCCAAATGCTGGCGCAAATAGTTTAAACACTCGTTTAAACCGTATGGTGAACCATGACATTGAAATCGCTGGAATGCTAGCCCTGCCCCGCAATCTCGAACCTGCACGGCGGTGACACGACGCAGACCCGCGAACGCATCCTGGATGCAACATTCCGTCGCCTGGTGTCCGAAGGCTACGCCGCGCTGAGCGTGCGCGAGATCGCCAAGGACGCCGGGGTCAACCACGCGCTGATCAACTACCACTTCCGCTCCAAGGACCAGTTGGTGATCGACGTGCTCGACGCCGTGAACCAGCGGCTGCTGTCGCGCCAGGCGGCCATGTACGAAAGCGAGGGCGGGTTTGCCCAGAAGTGGGCCCATGCGCGGCGCTTTTACGAAGACGATCTTGCCTCGGGCTTCGTGCGCCTGCAGGCCGAGTTATGGGCCGCCAGCCTGGCCAATGCCGGGCTGCGCGAGAAGTTCCTGCCACGCCTGCTGGCCTGGAAGAAGCTGGTGTTGGGCGCTGTGCGGGAGGTGATCGACGCGTTGCAGGCCGACGGCACGAAACTGCCGCCACCCTTTACGCCCGAGGTCATCGCCTGCTGGATTTCGGAGTTCTGGCTTGGCATGGAATTTATCGACCTGCTGGGCGTGAAGGACGAACGGGCACAGCATCGCGCCGCCCTGGATGCCGTTCAATGCTTGCTGGAGTCGCTCGACGCTAACCCGAGTTTGTCATCGAGCCCAGTCACTTGCAATTGAATCAAGCACTTAGAGCAACATCTGCGCGCGTATGGCACTACGTTTTTGCGTTTGCCCGCCGGTTGTCGAGCCGGCATGAGCGGCTGGCTCAGACGAGCACGCGATGGGTGCGCCCGGGATTGGAGTCGAGCTTGAGGATGGTGCCCAGCGTTTGATGCCGCGGCTGGGGGCGCGTGGCCTTGCGTACATGCACGGCGTGACCATCGCGGCGCTGCATGGTGACGGTGACCCGGCGCTGAGTGGCCAGCGTGTGACGCAGCGTGTTCCAGCTGTCGTTGACGCCGTGGGCCTTGAGTTGCAAGCGCAGCGTGTGCACGAAGTGATACGCCAGCACACTGATGAACAAATGGCCTTCAACGCGTCGATCGATTCGGTGGAACACCGGGCGCAGACCCAGGTCGGTCTTGAGGGAGCGGAACACCGACTCCAACTCGGTGAGCATGATGTAGGTGCGCCACAGCGTGGCGTTGTCCTGATCGACCAGAGTGGTGCGCAGGCAGTACACGCCGGGATGCGCAGCCGCGCTGGCGGGTTTGATGCGTTTGACCCAGGTGATGGCGGTGACGCGCTTGCCCTCAGCGTCGGTGGCCACCGTGATCTCAAAGTGCTGCGCGGCGCGCGCGAAGCGCTGCTTGGTGCGGCCCAGGCGCTGCATGATGGTGGCCACATCCTGGGTGCCGCGCGGCTTGCTCAGGCTGGCCTGCAGCCTGGTCAGCGCGGCCTCCAGGCCGCTGGCCTTGGCCGTGTCGATGGCGCGGTCCTTTTCTTCGCGCGCGGGCGAGTGACAGTACAGCAGCACATGGCCCTGCGGGTCCAGCACGCGCTGCAGCTTGATGGTCACGTCGCCGGCCGACTGCACCTCGGTGGCCAGGGCCGGATCGAACTGGCGCTGGCGCAGCTTGGACACCACTACGTAGTGGTAGCCCTGCTCGCGCAGCCATGTCAGATTGGCCTGTGTGGCGATGCCCGCGTCCATCACCACCGTCGCGCCCGGGGCCGCGTCCAGACCCGTGAGCATGCCTTTGAGTGTGGTGGGCTCGCTGGCGTTGCCGGCGAAGAACTGCACGCGCCGCACGAAGCCGCTGGGGTCCAGCGCCATGGCCAACGTGACCAGCGGGCAGTCGCTGCGGCGCTCCTTGCTGTGGCCGCGTTTGGCCTTGCTCACCCCAGCGACCGCGCCCTCGAAGTAGGTGTTGGTCAGGTCGTACAGCGTGATGGTTTGACCCAAACCGACAGCGAGCGGGCACGGCCGAACAGGTGCTCCTGCAACGCCTGGCGGTGCTTGTACAGCGCGTCAGACGCGCGGTACAGGCGGTTCAGGTCCATCTTCTCGAACTCGAAATCCATCAGCTCGCCCAGCGCCGATGTGTCCTTCAACCAGGCGTGCGTGGCCAGCTCGCTGCACGGCTGGGCCATGCGCGCGACGATGTTGCCAATAGCGGCGGCGATCTGCGGGCGGTTCAGGCCCAACTGGGTAAGCTTGTCCTGCAAGCCGCATTGGCGCATCGCCGACAGCGCAGCGTGCTCCACGCCCACGCTGCGCGGGTCGACCAGCTCAAGCGAGTCCAGATCGACCTCCTGGAAGCGGGCGAGCTCGCCCGCTTCACTGGCCGGGCTGGCCGGCGCAAGGGTGGTAGCAGACTTGGCAGACTTGGCCGGCGCTGGGGCAGCAGGAGCTGCCGGCGGTGCTATTGGCGGTGTAGGCGTCGCGCCCAGGCTGGGCATGGGACGCTTGCGCGCAATGATCTGGGCTGCAAAGCGTTGCGCGAAGGCTTGCACCTCCTCAGGCAGCGTCGTATCCAGCATCGAACGCTGCCCGTGCACCAATTCGTCGATCCGCTTGGCCAGCGCGGGCCAGTGCGCTTGGCTCAGATCGAAGTGGCTGCCCAGGTTGAGCAGGGTGGCCTGCTTGATGGTGTTGCCCACTCGGACGCTGTGCACCAGGCGGTGGGTGACATAGGGCTCGCCCGAGACGCGATTGCGGGTCTGGGTGCGGCGAATAAACATGCAGGTGATGTTGCACGAAAAATCGCGTGCGCGAACACATAATCTAAAATATTATGGCACTACATTTCTTCGCCAAGCTAAAACCCAATGCTGACAAGGGTTTGCGGTTGCCAAGGACAGAAAGTCAGCAGGAGATTGACAAAGTCGGGCTAAAGCTAGCAAGGCCACCGAGGTCACCAAGGCCCCACGGCCCGCCGCGCGCCGAAGGAGCCGGCCATGAATACGCCCGGCCGCGCCCTGCCCAAGCGCTTCGACACGATCGCAGGCCCGTTGCCCGAGCCCGGTGTGGTGCCGCCTGCCGACGCTTCGCCATTCGAGACGGTGCAGCCCGCGCATGCGGGCTTCATCGAGCGCGACGGTGTGAAGATCTGGTATGCGGTGTGGGGCGACAGCGGCCAATGGGTCGCCTTCGCGCCGCCGTTCCAGATCGTGCACAGCCAGATGCTCAAGGGCACCGTGCCCTACCTCTCGCGGCACTTCCGCGTCGTCACCGTCGACGGCCGCGGCAACGGCCGCTCGGATCGGCCGACGGGGCAAGACGCTTACAGCTTCGACCACTTCTACGCCGACTTCGTGGCCGTGCTCGATGCGGTCGGTACCGAGCGCGCGGCCCTGGTCGGCATCTCGGCCGCGGCGATGACGGTGCCGCGGCTGGCGGCCGAACAACCGCAACGCGCGACGCATGTGGTCACGGCCGGCGGTTTTGCCGATTCGCTGCCGGGCGACGAGAAACGCGCGCGGCGACTGAAGGAAGAGGGCGAGTTGCTCCATAGTGACTGGCCCGGCTACGTTGACTGGTTCATTGGCACCATCTTCAACGAGCTGCATTCGACCAGGCAGTATGAAGATGGCGTGCATTGCGGGTGGGCGACCAGCGCCGAATGGCTGAGCTGGCGCCGCAACGCCTGGGCGGGCAAGGACGTGCGCGAACTGGCACGCCCAGGCGTTGCCCAACGCGGGTGATCCACGCGGATGCCGACTTGCGCGTTCCGCATTCCAAGGCCCAGGAAATTCATGCTCTGGTGCCGGATTCGAAGCTGTTCTCTGTCGCCGGTGGGGGCCATGTCACGGCGGCACGCGACCCGGTGATCTTCAACCGCGTGTTGCGCGAATTCGTCGAAGGCGCGCCGCGCCAGCGCACCTGGACGCGTGCGATGAAGCGACCGCGCGCGCTGTTCATCTCCAGCCCGATCGGCCTCGGCCATGCGCAACGCGACCTGGCGATCGCGCGCGAGCTGCGCAAGCTGCAGCCAGACCTGGCGATCGACTGGTTTACCGCCGACCCGGCCGCGCGTTACCTCGAAAGCGCCGTCGCGCGCGGGCTCAAACACTGGTCAGCGGTTTCAGGACTTCAAACGGCACCATGCCCTGGTCACCGTCTTCGTAAATCAGCAGCGCTCCCGTCGGGGTAGCCCGCCAGCAGGCGGCGAAAGCCTGCCCTTGAAGGAAGACCGATGCCGCCCTGAATTGTGGCCTTATTTCAGGCTCCAGCTGATCGAGCACCGGCTGGCTGCTGCACTCGTCATCCACCAGGCGAATGGTGTCGTCGCCGTTATGCGAGACGAGTTCGCCCGCCATGGCATGGCTGGCGAACAGGGCGGCACAGAGAAAAACTGCTGATTTCATGATTTCTCCCCCGTAAAAAGAGTGCAACAAGCGTCACGTTCTCTCAAGGCATTTTGCGGCGCGGTTAGCGCGATTGGTGTAAGACGCGAGGCGCTTTTGTGGTGCGAAATATACCGATATTCCTCGCGTGCCGCGCTCCATCGCTGTCCAGCTCCCGCCCGACATCATCGACTCGCTACTGGCGCCGCGCGGCGCGTTTGCCCAGCCGCGCCGCGGCCTTCTGCGGACCTGGGTATGGTGGCTATCTACCAAGCACCAATTGACGTGGTCGATATGCCGGTGACGATGACGGTCGATTCAGGCGGTACAGCGCCCAAATCACCGGGCCGGCGGAATGGGAGAAGAGGATGTCACGGGGAAATTCAGGATTATTGCGATGACCATGGCGTAAGGTTCGTCCGAAGGAACAACGCGCATTTCGAGCGTCTCATCAATTTTTCGACGCGCAGTTCCAGCCTTTCATGCGCACAGTGCAACGTTTGCCAGGATAAGCGGTTCCACCGGCAACAATCGCTGCAATCTTTGCTTCAATTTCTTCCGCATTGCGTGCCCCGAACCAGTAGTCGTAGACGACATCGTCCACGAGCAACATTTCCTGCGGCGACCCGCCATTGCCACCGCCCGCCGTATCCAATTTTGCTTTCAAGGGCTTGAGTTCTGGGGGCAGGAAAAACTCCGAAGGCACCGGGGACAGAATAGTCTTTATCACATAGGAATACTTGACAGCTTGAAAGCTGGCGGACTTTTGCAGCTTTGGGTATTCCATCGTCCGCCACACTCTGCACGGCGGGCAATCGTCGCCGCCCATATGTACGAACCGAATGCGGTCCGCACTGACAACCTGCACTGCTGCCCTGGTTTCCGCATCTGCCACTAACGACTTGTTTGCAGCCATATCCGACCCACTTGTTT
>JANYBQ010000544.1 GCA_025360705.1 Betaproteobacteria bacterium
CTGACCTTGGCGCCGATCAAGGCCAAGAAGATGTCGCCCTTCGATGCTGAAAAGCTTGCACGGCATTACCTGGATCGCGTCGGCATATCCGACCAAGCGAACAAGTACCCCGCCCGGCTCTCTGGCGGACAGCAGCAGCGCGCCGCGATTGCACGCGCCTTGACCCTGGAGCCCAAGGCGATGTTGTTCGACGAACCGACGTCGGCGCTCGACCCGGAGTTGATCTCCGAGGTTCTTCAGGTGATGCTTGATCTTGCAAGAGACGGCATGACCATGCTGGTGGTGACCCATGAAATGGGTTTCGCACGGGAAGTCGCCGACGAGATGATATTCATGGATCGCGGGCGGGTCATCGAGCAGGGCGATGTGAACGCGTTCTTTTCAGCGCCGAAGACCGAGCGCGCCAAAGAGTTTCTCAATAAGATCCTGGGCAGGTTCTCGAGTGAGCATCCCTGATGGCGGCCTTCGGCGACACGCGCGTGGCCTCGCAAGAGTGGTTTGGAGCGGATCCACACAGCAGGGCAACTTCCGCGCTGGCGCAATAGCACACCGCAGGCGGGTCAGCACAAGTAGGCCTTCGCCGGCGCGACTGGATGACGCTGGTCAAAGCGTTGGGCCCACAGCGTAGTCAACCTCCGTGAAATTAAAAAAGACCCGGTCGCCATCGCGGCCGAGGCCCTCTTGTTCAGCGCCCAACGTCCAGCGGGCGTCAGGGCATTGCTGCTCAGCGCCCGCTTACTTGGCAGCTTCCCACACCGCGTGTGAATACGCGGCCTTGCCCGGGTCCTTCTTGATCACCGGCGACTCGCCACCGGCCAGCAACACCTTGACCGTGCGCTCATAAGCGGCCGGTTCCAGGTAACCCATCTTCGGTGTGTTGGCGGTGGTGATCAGCTTGGCCACGTTCTCCATCTGGCGTTTTTGCACCTTCTCGGATGCGCTGCCCGACGTGTCGGCGGCCACCACGATCTTGGCGGCGCCAGCCGGGTCCTTCACCGCATCGTTCCAGCCCTTGAAAGTGGCCTTGAGGAACTTGCCCATGCGTTTCACGAAGGCTGGGTCCTTGAGGTTGGACTCGAGTACATACAAGCCATCTTCCAGCGACGCCACGCCCTGGTCCTCATAGAAAAAGGTCACCAGGTCGCTTTCCTTGACGCCGGCATCGATCACCTGCCAGTACTCGTTGTAGATCATGGTCGAGATACAGGCTGCCTGGTTTTGCAGCAGCGGGTCGACGTTGAAGCCCTGCTTCATGACCTTGATGTCGGTGTCCGGCTTGAGCTTGAGTTTGGCCATCCAGTTGAGGAAGGGGTACTCGTTGCCGCCAAACCAGACCCCCAGGGTCTTGCCCTTGAGGTCAGCCGGTTTGGACACGCCGCTGGACTTCTTGCACGTCAGCATCAGGCCGGAGCGGTTGAACACCTGCGCGATATTGACCAGCGGCACACCAGCTTCGCGTGCGGCCAACGCGTCAGGCATCCAGTTGACCACTACGTCGGCGCCCTTGCCGGCAATCACCTGCACCGGCGAGATGTCCGGGCCGCCCGGCTTGATCGTCACGTCCAGCCCTTCGGCCTTGTAGTAACCCTTGGACAACGCCACGTAGTAACCGGCAAATTGCGCCTGCGGCAACCACTTGAGCTGCACCGTGACTTTCTCCTGCGCGTGCACGGCGAACCCGCTGACCGCGACAACGGCCGCGAGCAGGGTTTTGGTGAATAGGGAAGGTCGAATCATAAAAAAACTCCTGGGGTTAAAAAAACAAGGACCGAAAAAACAATGGCGAAATTTGCAACTCAAAAGGGTAAACCACGGGTGACAAAACATCAACTGGTACTAACGCGACGCTACCGGCGGTGTGTCTACTTGCTGCCTCGTATGGAGGGGTGCCAGAAGGCTACACGGCGCTCCAGCGCCACCAGCAACGCGTAGGCGACCGACCCGGTGATGGCCGCCACGACCACGGCCGCCCACACCAGCGTCATGTTCATCCGGGTGGCTTCGATAGATATACGAAAACCCAGGCCGGACGTGGGAGACCCAAAGAACTCGGCGACGATGGCGCCGATCAGGGCCAGCGAGGCATTCACCTTGAGCGCCGCGAACATGAATGGCAAAGCCACCGGCAGGCGCAGCGACCACAAGGTTCTGCCGTAACCGGCGGCGTAGCTGTGCATCAATTCGCGTTCGATCCGGTTCGATGCCTGTAAACCCGCCAGCGTGGACACCAGCATCGGAAAAAATGTCATCAGCACCACCACGGCCGCTTTGGACGGCCACTCGAAGCCGAACAACATTACCGCGATAGGCGCCACACCGACGAGCGGAATGGTGCTGGTCAGGGATGCGATGGGCAACAGGCCGCGTTGCAGAAATGGCAGACGATCGATCGCAATGGCCACGCCAAACCCAAGCCCGGAACCCAGCGCCCAGCCGATCAATACCGCTTTCACTACCGTCTGCACGAAGTCGGCACCCAGGGTGGGCAAATGGCTGAGCAGCGACTGCAGGATCAACCAGGGTGCGGGCAGCAATACGCGCGGTACGTCGAGTGCTACCACCAGCAATTGCCAGAAGTACAGGATCCATACGCCAAATGCGGCGGCGGTCAACCAGGCATAGGCGCGATGCCCCTCCAATGCGGCGAGCCGCCGAACGCCGGTAACCGCCAGCACGGCAAGCACCAGCGTGACGCACCAGAACGCGACTCCGGGCGCCGGCTCGCTGGACGCCAGCGGAGACAGCAGAAAAAAAGACGCTGCCAGCAGAGTGCCAAGCACCAGCAGGAAAGTAGCGCGACCCTGGTGTTTCATGCCTGTACCCGATGGCGCAAGGCCAGTTTTTCGATGCCGGCCATCGCCGCCGTCAACACCAGGCCAAGCAACGCTGCCATCACCAGCGCCGACCAGATCTGCACCGTCTGGCCATAGTAAGAACCGGTGAGCAAACGTGCGCCCAGGCCGGCCTGCGCTCCGGTGGGTAGTTCCGCCACCATGGCGCCCACTAGACCGGCGGCTATGCCCACGCGCAAGGCCGGGAACAGAAACGGCAACGACGCCGGCAGTCGCAACATCCACAAGGCCTGCCAGCGCGACGCGGCGTAGGTGTGCATCATTTCGGTCTCAATGACCTGGGGCGACCGCAGGCCTTGCACCATCGCCACCGTAACCGGGAAAAAACACAGGTACATGGCGATTACGGCCTTGGGCGCAACACCGGCAAAACCCAGGCTGCCGAGGATCACCAGCACGATGGGTGCAATGGCGAGCACCGGCACCGACTGCGAAGCCACGATCCAGGGCAACAGGGCGCGGTCCAGCGTACGCGAGTGCACGATACAGACCGACAACACCAGCCCCAGCACCGTACCCATCGCAAAACCAACCAGCGTGGATTGCGCCGTGACAGCGACATGGAAAAGCAGATTGCGCGGCGAGTCCAGCGGCCAGTCGAACACGCTCGACCACAGGTCTAGAGCCACTTGGTGCGGCGCCGGCAAAACCGGTCGCTCCATCGCCATCGTGGCACTGAAAAGGTCCTGCCAGGTCCAGGGGCCTTTGGGGTCCAGTACACGTTCGATCGCTCCGGGCGTATTGAGCAGCCAGGTCAAACCGTACCAAAGCAGTACCGCGAAAGTCAGGATCACGGCCACCGGGCCCAGCTGTGTCAGCAGTTGAGCCCCCGGTGCAAGGCGGAGGGGCTTATTCGTGGTGGCCATCCGCCAGTGCCTCCCGCACCGCGTGCGCCATGGCGACAAACTCGGCCGAGTCGCGCAGACCCAGATGCCGCTCGTCGGGCAGCGTCGAATCGATCACACGCACGATGCGCCCGGGTCGCGGCGACATCACCACGATGCGCGACGAGAGGTAAACCGCCTCGGCAATCGAGTGGGTCACAAACACCACCGTGCGGCGCTCGCGTTGCCACAGTTGCTGCAATTGTTCGTTGAGGCGGTCGCGGGTAATTTCGTCCAGCGCGCCGAACGGTTCGTCCATCATCAGGATACGCGGCTCGAACGACAAGGCGCGTGCGATCGAGACCCGTTGCTGCATGCCGCCGGACAACTGCCACGGGTATTTGCTCTCGAACCCGTTAAGTCCGACACGCGCCAATTGCTCCAGCGCGATCGATTTGCATTCGGCGGCCGACTTGCCGTGGATTTGCAGTGGCAACTGCACGTTGGCCAGCACGGTGCGCC
>JANYBQ010000570.1 GCA_025360705.1 Betaproteobacteria bacterium
CGTTGAGGCGGTCGAACAAAACCGGCACCTGCTCGCGCATCAGGGGCAGTTCCTTGGCCAGGATGGGAACGATCAACAGCACGATGCCAAGCAGGGCGACCAGCAACAATAGCTCCACCACGATCACCGCCAACAGCCGCGGAATACGGCCGTGCCCCAGGCGGTCGAGCCAGTTGACCAGTGGCGTCAGTGCATACGCAAATACCGCAGCCACGAGAAAAGGCGTCAATACCGGAGCCAGCAGCCACAACACAAAACCCACCAATACGGCAATCAAGCCCCAGGTGGCGGCGGCTTGTTGCGAGGAGCTGAACTGCATGGATGTAGTCGAGGGTGAGCCCGTAGAATCTGGACAAATTCTATCGGGGTCAGCCGCCTTATATCGCGCCCTTTTTCCATGACTATCCCAGCCGCCTCTTTCCCCCTCTCCTACAAAGATGCGGGTGTCGACATCGACGCAGGCGACGCCCTGGTCGAGCGCATCAAGCCGCTGGCGCGAAAAACCATGCGGGAGGGCGTGCTGGCCGGCATCGGAGGCTTTGGCGCCCTGTTCGAAGTACCCAAACGTTATCGCGAGCCGGTCCTGGTGAGCGGCACCGACGGCGTCGGTACCAAACTCAAGCTGGCGTTCGAATGGAACATCCACGACACGGTAGGTATCGACCTGGTGGCGATGAGCGTCAACGATGTATTGGTGCAGGGCGCCGAGCCGCTGTTTTTTCTGGACTACTTTGCCTGCGGCAAACTGGATGTGGACACCGCCGCGGCGGTTATTGGCGGCATCGCGCGCGGTTGCGAGTTATCGGGCTGTGCGCTGATAGGTGGGGAGACCGCTGAAATGCCGGGCATGTATGCGGCAGGTGAATACGACCTGGCCGGCTTTGCGGTGGGTGCCGTGGAAAAGTCAAAAATCCTGACCGGCAAGGACGTTGTTGCTGGCGACGTGGTGCTGGGTCTGGCCAGCAGCGGCGTGCATTCCAACGGCTTTAGCCTGGTGCGCAAATGTATAGCGCGCGCCTGCGGTCCCGCGCGTGATGAGAGCAAGCTGCCCGCGACCCTGGACGGCAAACCATTCCGCCAGGCCCTGATGGAACCGACCCGGCTCTACGTCAAACCGGTCCTTGCGGCACTTGCGGCACACCCTGTCAAGGCGTTGGCGCACATTACCGGTGGTGGCCTGCTGGAAAACATTCCACGGGTACTGCCCGCCGGCACTTCCGCCCATTTGCGCAAAGGCAGTTGGCCGCAAAGCGAATTGTTTGCGTGGTTGCAAAGAACCGCCGGCATCGGTGACCATGAGATGAACCGTACTTTCAACAACGGCATCGGCATGGTGGTGGTGGTGGACGCGGCCGATGCCAAGGCAACAGCGCAGACCTTGCGCCAACAGGGCGAAACGGTCTATGAAATTGGAATCATCGCGCACATAACGGACGGAGCGGCCGTGGAAATTCGGTAGACACCGGTAAACGCTATTCGTCTGCCCGTTCACCCCGCGCCCGGCCCGAACGGATTTTCGGTTAACCGCTTCTGGCGCGGCGCAATTGCGCTGCCTTGGCCGCGATAACGTCAATATCCAGCCCCTCTTCAACATTCGTCAGGTAAGTCTCCAGATCGGCAACGGCCAGCGAAGAATGGCTCAGTTCGGCGTGGGCCAGACCCCGGTCGCGGTATTCCGCCCACGCTTGGGGCAGCAACACGATCAGGCGGTCCTGAACCGCGACCAGACGCTGCCAGTCCGCCTGCGTCCGGTGAATCTCCTTCAGGTTGCGCAACATGCGCGCCACGATGTCGCGCGGCGGCGTAGCTTGTAAATACAAACCCAGCGGTACTTCAAATTCATCGACCAACCCGCTGCGACGCCGAAACGGGTCCAGCCGTTCGGCCAATTGTTCGCGGCTCAGCGACTGCCCGTCCAGCGGGTCGATCACCACCTGGCCTTTGGGCAAGCTGACCTTGAGCATAAAGTGCCCCGGGAAACCCACGCCACGCGCGGCCAGGCCCAGGCCCTGCGCCAATTCAAGCCACAACACGGCCAGGGAAATCGGAATGGCGCATCGCGTGCGCAGCACCACGCTGACGTAACTGTTGTCGGGGTCGTAATAGTTGTTGACATTGCCCCGAAAACTCAGGTCGCGGAAAAAAAACTGGTTCACCGCGCGCAGCTTTTGCAACGGCACGGCATCGGCCGGCACACGGCGCTTGAGCCGGGCCAGTAACTGGTCCACCTCGCCCAGCACCTGCTGCACATCGAGGTCGGGATATTCGTCCTGCGCCAGGCTGATGGCGGCCTCCAGCAGCGGGAATTCGGTGTCGCTTTGAACCAGCGAAGCGAAATACTCCAGCGGGGTCGGAACGGAATAGGACAAATGCATGTTGTCTGCCGCCTGGATTCAATGCCTGAAACCGGCGCTTTTTCAATGCTTCAAAAGCTGGCGCACTTTCAAGCCAGCCGCCCAGAGGGCGATGAAATAAATCGCCGCCGATACCAGCAGCACCAAACCCAAAACCATTACGCGCTCCAAATCGCGGATCGCCGGACCCGACCACTCCAGGCTACTGCCGGCCCACATCAAAAATACCGTCAGCAATGCGGTGGCGGCGAGCACCTGCAACGCAAATAGCCCCCAGCCCGGAGCCGGTTTATAACGCCCGCGTCTTAGCAGCCCGACCAGCAGCGCCAGCGCATTGATCAATGCGCCAATACCGATGGCCAGCGTCAGGCCGGCATGCGCGAACAGCGGCACGAACACCAGGTTGAGCAACTGCGTCACCACCAGCACCATGATCGCTATACCGACCGGCGTACGGATATCCTGACTCGCGTAAAAAGCCGGCGCCAGCACCTTGATGGCCACGATTCCGAGCAAGCCGGCGCCATACCCCATCAGCGCATAGGTGGTCTGTTGCACCTCGTTGGCGGTGAACGCGCCGCGCTGGTAAAGCGTCGCGACCAGCGGCTGGGCGAAAACCAGCAGGGCCACCGTGCACGGCACCGACATCAACACCACCAGGCGCAAGCCCCAGTCCAGCATGGCGGAGTATTTACCGTGGTCCTTGGCGGCGTTGGCCGCCACCAGTTGCGGTGTCAATACGACACCCAGCGCCACCCCCAGCATCGCGGTTGGAAACTCCATCAGGCGCTCGGCGTAACCCATCCAGCTGACACTGCCGGGGGTCAGATGCGAGGCAATCTGCAAGTTGATGATGGCAGACAACTGGGCCACGCCCACCCCCAGTAACGCGGGGCCCATCAGCCTTGCCACGCGGCGCGTCCCGGCATCGGCCCAGGCGGCTTTGATGGCGTTCCAGCGCCACTGCGGACGCGGCAACAACCCCATATTTTTCAGCGCCGCCATCTGCAATGCAAGTTGCAGCATGCCGCCACCCATCACGCCCATCACCATGGCGTAGATCGGCTCGATACCGATGCTCCGGAACCATGGCGCTCCCAGCCATATGGCGACAATCATGGCCAGGTTCAGCAGTACCGGCGTGAAAGCGGAGATGGCAAATTTTCTCCAGGTATTGAGGATGCCGGCACCCAGCGCCACCAGCGACATAAATCCGATGTAGGGGAACATCCAGCGCGCCATTACAACCGAGGCGTTGAACGCGCCTGCATTCTGCTGCAAGCCGCTGGCCATGGCCCATACCAGCACCGGCGCCGCGGCGACGCCGACGGCGCAGGTCACCACCAGCGTCCAGGTCAATAGCGTGCAGACCCGGTCGATCAACAATTGGGTCGCGGCCTCGCCGTGTTGCGCCTTGCTTGCGCCGAGCACCGGCACGAAAGCCTGGCTGAAAGCGCCTTCGGCGAACAGGCGACGGAACATATTGGGCAGGCGAAACGCCACATTGAAAGCGTCGGTCGTGGCGTTGGCGCCAAAAACCGAAGCCATCAAAATCTCGCGCAGCAGTCCGGTGATGCGGGATGCCAGGGTCAGCAGGGAAACCGTCGAAGCGGCTTTGAAAAGACTCACGGGCCAGAGTGTAGCCGCGGCATCGGAGGACTGGATGCCGCGCCG
>JANYBQ010000587.1 GCA_025360705.1 Betaproteobacteria bacterium
GGACGCTGGATGCGCGACGGCCTGGGTGACGAAGCCTACGAACGGGTCAAAGGCCAGTTCGCCGCCGCCGCGGCGCTGGGCAAGGTCAGCACGCCAAAACAGATCGCGAGCGCGGTGTGCTGGTTGCTTGAAGAAGATTCCGTCGTCACCGGACAGCTGATTTCAGTGGACGCCGGTTTCATGCTCGGGCGGCCGCCATCGGCCACCGGAGCGGATAAAAAATAAGTTCATCGAATGGAAGCAAACACACCAGGCCGCGCGCCCTCGGCAATCTCGCGCGAGATCGCGGACTTTGTTTTGTCGTCCTCATGGAACGGTCTGCCGGATGCGGTGCGGCGCGAAGCGACGCGGACCTACCTCAACTGGGTGGGTTGTGCCGTGGGGGGCGCCAACACCGCAACCACCGGGCTTGCCATTCATGCAATCTCTCAAATGGGCGGCGCAGGAGCCAGTCCGTTACTGGGCCGGCGCGAACGATGCGATATGGTTAACGCGGCGCTTCTGAATTGCCTGAGCGCATCGGCTCACGCATTCGACGATACCCATCTCAAGACCATCACCCATCCTACCGCTCCGGTTGCCGCTGCGGCGATGGCGACGGTCGATGCGTTGGCCAGGCGCGGGCAGGCCCCAAGCGGCAAGGATCTGCTGTTGGCGCTGGTACTGGGAATCGAGATCGAATGCCGATTGAGCAATGCGGTTCTTGCCGATGGCGCAGGCGCGGATCTGGCCTGGTATGTGACCGGTGTGTCGGGCGGCGTGGGCGCCGCCGTCGCGGTCGGCCGCCTGCTCGGGCTCGACCATGGGCAACTGGTGTCCGCGATTGGGCTTGCAGCGACGCAGGCCTGCGGCATCCGGTCCACGCACGGCAGTATGGCTACCGCGTATGTTCCGGCCGTGGCGGCGCGCAATGGGTTGTCCGCGGCTTATATGGCCGCTGCGGGCTTTACCTGCAGCGAGGGGTCAATCGATGGCCGCAACGGCCTGTTGCAAGCCATGTCCCCGCATGCCGACGTAGCGCGTATCCGCACGCGCCTGGGCAGTGATTTCGAGCTTCTGGCCAATGCTTACAAGCCCTATCCGTGCGGCATCGTCATTCACCCTGCCATCGACGCTTGCCTCGCCTTGTCGGCCAATCCGGCGGTCGCTCTGGAGACGATAGAGCGCCTGGATTTGCGGGTCCATCCGGATGCGTTGAATCTGTGCTGGCGCAAGCTGCCCGACACCGCGCTGGGCGCGCAAGTCAGTCTCTACCATTGGGCTGCGGCGGCCCTGGTGTACCGCAGCGCGGGCGTCGACCAGGGGGAACTGGTGTGTGTGCGCGATAACGACGTGCGTGCCATGCAGGAAAAAATCTTTACGGTCGCCGACCCCCTGCTTGCCAGTGACCAAGCCTGGGCCGGACTTCAACTCAAAGGCGGCGCGCTGCTTGAAATAGAAATCCAGCATGCTACCGGAAGCGCGGAAAATCCCATGACCGATGCACAGTTGGAGCGCAAATTCCTGTCCATGGCACGGCGAGTCCTCGACGAAGAGCGCAGCCATCGGCTGTTGAAAACATGTCGGGACTTGGAGCATCTGCAAAACCCGCTCGAGGTGTTCCGCCTCGGCACCCTCTGACACGCAACCTGGGGAGATGATCCATGCCGCACATCGATTCCACCACGGTCCTTGGCCGCAGAAGCTTGCTGGGCTTGCTGATTTCAGCCGGGCCGATGGCGTCCGTGCTGGCGCAAACAGCAAGCTATCCCAACCGTTCCATCCGGTTTATCGTTCCTTATGCCGCTGGCGGTGCCACTGACGTCCTGGCTCGCGTGACGGCCGACGCGATGGCGAAGAACATCGGTCAATCCATCGTTATAGAAAACCGGGCCGGCGCGGGCGTTATCCTGGGCAGCGGTTTGGTTGCCAAGGCGCCACCGGATGGATACACATTGTTGATTACCACCAGTGCGCATTCAATCAACCAAACTCTGTTTCGCAAGCTGCCTTACGACTCCGACAAGGATTTCGAGCCGGTGGCCATTCTCGGCAAGGTTTCATTCGTACTTCTGGTTCAACCCAGCCTGGAGGTGACGGACCTGAAGTCGTTCATTGAACTGCTGCGCAAAAACCCGGGCAAGTACAACTTCGGTTCGGCTGGATTGGGCAGCCCGATGCATGTCGGGCCGGAATTGTTCAAAAACATTACCGGCACCGAGGCCACGCATATTCCGTACAAGGGCGAGACGGCCGCGTTGAACGACTTGCTGGGCGGACACACCGCCTTCATGTACGCCTCTACCGCCACGGCCGCCCCGCACATCAAGGCGGGTGCAGTACGGCCTCTGGCCGTGACGTCATTGCGTCGGTCGCCGTTACTTCCCAACGTGCCGACCATGGCGGAGCTGGGTTTTCCGGCCGCCGAGACCTACAGCTGGATCGTGCTGATGGCACCTGCCAGCACGTCGCGAGACATCGTCGATCTGCTGAACCGGGAGGTGGGCAAAGCCTTGTCCAGCAACGAGGTGCGCACACGGATGGCAGAGTTCGGGTTCGATGTCGACAGCCGCCTGAGTCCGGCGGAGACGCGGGAATTCATCCATGCCGAGGCGGTCAAGTGGGCTCCGATCGTCAAGGCGTCGGGCGCCGTGACCGATTAGGGCCGGTTCACACTACTTTTGCGAGTGTGAACAAGCCCCAATACCGGAGATCGGCACATGGCCCCAAGAGGCAAGCGCGCGGCGCCATTCGCTACAATTCGGATCCCGCAAATCTTGTCTTGAATGATTGAGTCAAGTTGGGTAAGGCCCGATCGGCGTCTCAATTCCTGAAACTCGATTCACCCCCATCCACAGCCTCTGGAAAAAAACCATGAACCGCTGTCTGCGCTTTTCCCTCAGTCGAACCGGTGCTTTGCTGTTGGCCTTGTTGTCGGCAGCCGCCCTGGTGCCCCCGGTCACCGCGGAGGCGCAAGAACTGGCAGCGCGCCAGTTTCCGGTCGCCGCCAAACGCGGCATGTTGTTGGTGACAGCCCCTCCCGAGGTGCTGATCAATGGCTCTGCCGAGCGGCTTTCTCCGGGCATCCGGATTCGCGGCGTCAACAACATGCTGGTGATGTCCGCGTCCTTGGTGGGCCAGACTTTCGTGGTGAACTACGTGCGCGAAAAGCAGGGGATGATTCAGGAGATCTGGCTGCTGA
>JANYBQ010000619.1 GCA_025360705.1 Betaproteobacteria bacterium
CTGGCGCCGGTGGTTGCCATCGGGTCGCTCATCAGCGGCATCGCCACACCGACCGAAAGTGCCGCACTGACCGCCGCCTACGCCATCGCCACCCAAGCGCTGGCGCACCGTGAACTCAGCCTTCGCTTGCTGTTCAAAATCCTCGGTGATTGCGCGCAGATCATCGGCGGCGTCATGCTTATTCTGGGCATGGCGCTTGGCTTGACCAACTATCTGGTGGATGCCGGCATTCCCGATGCTGCCATCGGCTGGGTGCAAAGCGTGATACCGAACAAGTTCATTTTTCTGCTGGTCCTCAACACGTTCTTGTTTGCGGCCGGAGCGTTGATGGAAATCTTCGCCGCCATTGTGGTGCTGGTTCCGCTGTTGCTGCCGGTGGCGCTGAGTTACGGCATCGACCCGGTGCACTTCGGCATCATCTTCCTGGCCAATATGGAGATGGGCTTTCTGTGCCCCCCGGCCGGTATGAATATCTATTTCGCCTCTGCCATGTTCGACAAGCCAATCGGTTATGTCGCGCGCTCGGTGCTGCCGGCCCTGTTGGCGATTTTCCTGGGCACGCTGGCGATCTCCTGGCTTCCTTTGTTGGCGACCGGTTTGCCGGATATCTTCAACCTGCGTTCGCTCAAATAGCCATGGCCTGTTATGGCGGACGTTGAAGAGCACCGGCCCGCATCACCGGTCGGCTACAGTAGGAGCAGATCTACCCCCACTTCGAGGCCGCCGATGGATATACAAGCTTTCCGCATCGCGATCGGTGACGACGCACTGCGCGACCTGCATCAGCGCCTGACCGCTGTCCGGTGGCCGCAACCGCTGGCCGGTACCGGCTGGAGCGAAGGCACGGATGCGGAGTTCATGCAGCGCCTCGTGGCGCACTGGCGTGACCGGTTCGACTGGCGCACGCACGAGGCGCGGCTCAACACGCTGCCGCAATTCATGGCGACGGTCGACCACCAGGCGATCCACTTCGTGCACCAGCGCGGAGTCGGTCCCGACCCGTTTCCGCTGGTGCTTACACACGGCTGGCCGGGCTCGTTTGTGGAGATGGAGGCGATCCTTCCCCTGCTCGCCGATCCGGAGCGCCACGGCGGTGACGCGAACGATGCCTTTCACGTGGTGGTGCCGTCCTTGCCGGGTTATGGCTTTTCGCCGGCGCCGCTGAAGCCGGGCATGGGTCCTTTCAAAGTGGCGACCTTGTGGGCCGGATTGATGCAAGGCCTGGGTTATGGGCGCTATGGCGCACAGGGCGGCGACTGGGGTGCCAGCGTGTCCACCTGGCTGGCTTTTCAGCGGCCCGAGTGTGTGGCCGGTCTGCATCTCAACTACGTTCCCGGGTCGTTCAGGCCGCCACGCGGAAGCGATGCTCCGCCCCACTCTGCGGAAGAAGAGGTTTTTCTCAAGCAGGCGCGGGCCTGGACCGATACCGAAGGCGCCTACGGGCGTATCCAGGCTACCAAGCCGCAGACGTTGGCGTTTGGCCTGAACGATTCACCGGCTGGCCTGGCGGCCTGGATAGCGGAAAAATTCCAGTCGTGGAGCGACTGCGACGGTGACCTGGAGCAGGCGTTTTCGCTGGACGCCTTGCTCACCAATATCGCGCTCTACTGGTTTACCGGGACGATCGGTTCGTCCTTTCGGATGTACCGCGAGAGCCGCTTGCAGCCAGTCCAGTTTTCCGGCGCCCAGCGCGTCTTGCCGCCGCTGGGCGTGGCGCACTTTCCGCGCGAGTTGCCGATGCCGCCCCGGTCGTGGGTCGAACGCGTGTTTACCGTTCAGCGCTGGACCGAGATGCCGCGCGGCGGCCACTTCGCGGCAATGGAAGCGCCGCAGGAACTGGCCGAGGAGATCCGGGCATTTTTCAGGCCGCTGCGCCGCTGAGGCGGGACCGGCCTCGCCGGCCTCACCGCCGCTCGGTCTGCGGTGAGCCACCCGCAGCCAAGCCGGCGCGTGGACCGCTCGGCGATGGTTCCGCGTCGCCCTAAGGGCGCAGGTCGTGCGTCACCTGCCGCTGTTGCAGGCGTTTGGCAAATGCATGGCGCGCGCGCAGCCTCGGGTCGGTGGTGATCTCGCCAATCGTTTCGCCCAGCACCATGACCACGCCGAGCAAAGGCAAAACCAGCATCAGGTCGGCCACACCCGCCACCGCGCCACCGACAAAAATCATGATCACGGTGAGCAGGGGATGCAGGCGCAGGCTGCGTCCGATCGTCAGCGGCATGAAGACGAAGTCGTCGAGCAGCCGCGCGTTCTCCTTGTCGTCGGCGGGAACGACATACCACGGTGCCGCGCGCGTGCTGGTCGCGCTCAGGCAGTCCTGGTAGGCCTTCATGTAGTCGTCCCAGAATGCTCTCTCCGCCATGTCGGCCTGGCTGAATTTCCAGTTCTTGTCGGCATCGTCAATGCGGGCGAGAAAGCGCTTGCGCTGTTCATCCTTGGACAGGTGAAGAAAAAACTTGATGATCCGCGTGCCATTGCGGGTGAGATGTTCTTCCTGCTGCACGATGGAGCGGTAGCGTTCCTTCCAGACCGTCTTTGCGGCCAGCGGCGTTCCTGGCAGCGCTTCGCCTGTGAGCAATTCAGGATGCACGCGAACGATCAGCACCTCCTCGTAGTACGACCGGTTGAAGATGCCGATGCGGCCGCGTTCTGGCAGGCACTGGGTCGTGCGCCAGAGAAAATCGTGCGTCAGTTCGGTGGCGCTCGGATGTTTGAAGCTGAAGACCTGGCAGCCTTGGGGGTTGACGCCGGACATGACGTGCTGGATGGCACCGTCTTTTCCTGCGGCATCCATCGCCTGAAAAATCATCAACACGGCATGGCTATCGGTCGCATACAGAAGTTTTTGCAATGCGCTCAGTTGAGCGACGTGCTCGGCCAGAAGTTTCTGATAGTCCCCTCTGGACTTGCAGGCAGGCTTCACGAAGGTCGGCCATTTTTCGAGCGTGACCTTCTTGCCTGGCGGCACGCGGAAGTCTTCGGTGTTCAGTTTCATGCTTCTCCTTTTGGCCGTGAGTGCTGCACCCATCGGCCACCACAGGGGTCCACCAACTACGCAATGGCGAGTCGCTGGAAAACCGGAATCTTCACCGCCGCCAGAACGACTCCGAAGCCGACGGCCGCGACCAGCGTGCCGGTCACAAGCACAATCGGCAGCGGTGTCATCAAGATGCCGACGACGGCCATCGTCGAGACGATCAGCACATTGGCCAGGGACGACAGGTTGAGCCACAAGCCCGGGCGCGACCACAGGCGCTGGCGTTCGCGAATGGCGTAGAGCGTTGTCTGGCTGCCGAACACCAGGGCGACGAGCGCCAGCGTATCGAGGGCTGCGCCGTCCAGCCCGATGCTGAAATGGCCGACCGCCAGCACGGCGATGCAAAAGACCAGCAGGCACAGTCCCATGATGGCACCGGCGATCGTCAGCTGGCTGATCCGCCAGACATTGGGCAGCGGCGAGGCCTGGACGTTGTCCGTCGTCAGCGCCATCGTCAGGAAATCTCCGCTCACCATGATGATGACCATCAGCATCGGGGTCAGGATCGCATGGCCGGTCATGACCAGACCGGCCGCGAGAAACAGCACCGTCACCATTTTCTTGATCATCATGTTGAGGGTGTAGGTCAGGATGCGCTGGAACGTGATGCGTCCTTCCTTGACGGCGGCCACGATGCCGACGAGTCCGGGCTGCGTCAGCACCATGCCGGCTGCCGACTTGGCCACGTCGGTCGCGGTCGACACGGCGATGCCCATCTGCGCTTGACGCAGGGCCGGCGCGTCGTTGGCGCCGTCGCCACACATTCCGACGGTGTGCCCGCTCTTCTGGAATGCCTGCACGAGTTGGTACTTGCCTTCCGGAAGGACGCCGGCAAAGACTGCGAAATCCTCGGCACGGACCCCGTCGGGGACCGGGCCGGGAGGTGCTACGGCACCGTCCAGTCCGACCGCTCGCGCCACGATGGTTGCCGTGGCAGGCGCATCGCCCGTCACCATCACGGTACGCACGCCCAGTGTGTGCAGTTCCGTGATCAACGCTGCCGAGTCGGCTCGAGGCGGGTCGCTGAGCGCGATGATTCCCGCCAGCTTCAGCGCTTGCGGCGGACCGACCGCGACAGCCAGCACCCGCAGGCCTTGCGATTCGAGTTCGTTGGCGGTCGAGGCTGCGTCGGGCGATGCTTGCGTGACACCGACGACAGCGGCAAAGGCGCCCTTCACGACGCGCAGCGTGCTCCCCGCCGAATCGGTCGCCGTCGCCTCGGACATCTTCGTCGCGGGATCGAACGGGATCAACTTGTTCAGCTTCGGGAGAGGGGTCGCGCCGCTGTGCGAGGTGGCGGCGGCGCGAACCGCGCCGTCAACGGGATCCTGTCCGCCGTCCGAACTCGTCAGCGCGGCGAGTCCCATGACCTGCGCTACGTCGAAACCAGGCATCGGGTGGATGGTGGTGACCTTCAGTTCGTTGTTCGTCAAGGTCCCCGTCTTGTCAGCGCACAGGACATCCATCGCCGCTGCTTCGTCCACCGCCGAGAGCCGCGTCGGCA
>JANYBQ010000628.1 GCA_025360705.1 Betaproteobacteria bacterium
TCGATCACGTCAGGCGCCTGGGGACCCTTGTTGTCTTTGTTGGCCTTGATGGCTTCGACTTCATCACCCGAACCGGCATCCGGATTGAGTTCGTTTATCTTGAGCCCGTACTTGGCCTTGAAGCCTTCAATCAGCGCACCGTAACCGCACCAGTCGTGTGGCAATGCGATGGTGGTCAGCTGACCTTCGGCCTTGGCGGCGGCAATCAGTGCAGCCGATTGCGCCAGCGCGGTCTGCGCACCACACAGGGCAACAGTTGCGACGGCGACGGCGCTTAACGAAAAACGTGACATAGGGTTCCTTTAGGTTGGACGGACGAATAGTAAAGTGAAAAATCACCGTCGCGTGACATCTCGGCGAAAATAATAAACGCCGCCGCACGCTTTCAGAATAACGCGTATGTGTGGCAGGTACAAGTCATCGGCATGACGTGCCCCATGGTATTTTCCCTATATGCCTTGCTGGATCGATACCCACTGTCACCTGGACGCGCCGGAGTTTGCGCCGGACCTGGCGGCTGTGCGTGCGCGTGCAAAGGACGCTGGTGTATTGCATTGCGTCGTGCCTGCCGTGGAGCTGGCCAATTTCGGGCGCGTGCGTGCGCTTGCGCATGCCGTGGGAGACAGTTATGCGCTGGGCATTCATCCCTTATATGTGCCTGCCGCGCAGGACACCGATCTGCTGCGTCTGGACCAGGAACTAGCCGCGTGCATAGACGATCCGCGGCTGCTTGCCGTGGGCGAAATCGGTCTGGATTTCTTTGTGCCCGCTTTGTGCGAAAGCCCGCTGCGCGAACGCCAGGAGCATTTTTACCTGGAGCAACTCAAGCTCGCGCGCAAATACGAACTGCCCGTGGTCCTGCACGTACGCCGATCGGTCGACCGCGTGTTGCGTGGCTTGCGCGCCATTCACGTTGGCAGTGGCGGCTGGCGCGGAATTGCCCACGCATTTGCCGGTAGCGAACAACAGGCGCAAGCCTTCATCACGCTGGGGCTGAAGCTGGGTTTCGGCGGCGCGGTGACATTCGATCGGGCTTTGCGGTTGCGCCGTCTTGCCGCCAGTCTGCCTTTATCCGCACTGGTGATGGAGACCGATTCGCCCGACATCTCGCCGCATTGGCTTTACCGCACGGCAGCCGAGCGCGCGGCCGGCGCGGAACAAGGCCACAACGAGCCCTGCGAGCTGCCCCGGATTGCCGCGACGGTCGCTACTTTGCGCGATATAAAACCCGGCGTGCTGGCGCAGGCGACCTTCGACAATGCCTGTGCGGCACTGCCGAAACTGCGTGGCTTGCTGGTATAACGCGCCATGGCATCGCCCGCTACCGCATTCTTGTCCGACGTTCAATTTTCAGACGAAGGCCCGATTCGCCACCTGCACCTGGATTCGATCTGGATCCAGGGTTCGATGCTGATCGATTCGCCGCAGGTGCTGGTGCACCAGTACATCCAGCGCATGATGGCCTGGTTATTGTTCGTGGACTCGGCCTCGGTGCGCAAGCGGCGTGCGCTCCAGCTCGGTCTGGGTGCTGCGTCGCTGACCAAGTTTTGCCACAAGGTTCTGCGCATGCAGACGGTCGCGATCGAAATAAATCCCAAGGTGCTGGCCGCGTGCCGGGGCTGGTTCAAACTGCCGGCCGACAACCTGCGGATGCAAGTGATTCTGGCCGACGCAGCCAAGGAAATCCGCGATACCAAATGGTTCGGCGCCGTGGACGCTTTGCAGGTGGATCTGTACGACCACGATGCGGCGGCGCCGGTACTGGATAGCGAAGCTTTTTACGCCGATTGCCGACGACTGTTGACAGACGATGGCTGCATGACGGTGAATCTGTTTGGACGCGCGTCGAGTTACAAGGGCAGCCTGGAAAAAATAGCCGCCGCATTCGGCCGCGATGCGATCTGGCCTTTCAAGGCAACGCGTGAAGGCAACACAGTGGTGTTGGCACAAAAACAGCCCTCGCGTCCCTCCCGCGCCGCGTTGTCCGAGCGCGCCGACCTGATTGAAAAGCAATGGGGCTTGCCCGCCGCGCAATGGGTGCGGGTTCTGAAGCCGCTGGTTTCCTGAAGCACCGATTGTTATGACCACCGTTACCAAACCCAAGTCCCTCGCCAAAACACCGTACGCCGGTCCGGTTGACTGGCGTCGCCTGGTCGAGTGGTTGCATGCCGACGGCGTGATTGCCGATGACGAAGCGCAACGCACGATTGCCCGGTGCGCCCAGGCCGAAAGTGCGCAACATCCGTTGGTGCGGCTTGCCAGCGTATCGATGCGCCGCGCGGTCGATGGAAAACCGCTTGACATCGAGTCGCTGACGCAATGGCTTGCCGGCCGGGCAGGACTTGATTATTTGCGTATCGATCCCTTGCGAGTCGATGTCGGAAAGGTGGCCGACGTCATGAGCGCGGCGTACGCCGAGCGCCATCGCGTATTGCCGGTGCAGGTCAGCGCGACAGAGGTGGTGGTAGCCACCGCCGAGCCCTTCATTACCGACTGGGTAGCCGAGGTGGAACGGCAGTCGCGCCGCGGCGTACGCCGGGTGGTTGCCAGCCCGCAGGATATCCACCGTTTCACGGCGGAGTTTTTCGCGCTTGCCAAATCGGTGCGCTCGGCCATGAAGGCGGGTGGCAATAACGGCGGCGCAAGTTTTGAGCAATTGGTCGAACTTGGAAAAACCAACAAACAACTCGACGCCAATGACCAAGGCGTGGTACAGGTGGTCGACTGGCTGTGGCAATACGCATTCGACCAGCGCGCCAGCGACATCCACCTGGAGCCGCGGCGTGAGCAGGGCGTGATCCGTTTTCGCATCGACGGCGTGTTGCATCCGGTGTACCAGATGCCGATGGGTGTGCTCAGTGCCATGACGGCGCGCATCAAGCTGCTGGGCCGCATGGACATCATGGAAAAGCGCCGTCCGCAGGATGGACGCATCAAGACCCGCAACCCGCGCGGAGATGAGATCGAGATGCGTATCTCGACCCTGCCCACGGCGTTCGGCGAAAAGATGGTGATGCGTATCTTCGACCCCGACAACGCGGTCAAGGACCTGGACGCGCTCGGGTTCGCGGCGCATGACGCGCAGCGCTGGGAAGTACTGGTCAAAAACCCCCACGGCATCATTCTGGTGACCGGGCCCACCGGCTCCGGCAAGACAACCACGCTGTACTCCACCCTCAAGCGCGTGGCGACGGAAGAGGTCAATGTCAGCACCATCGAAGATCCGATCGAGATGATCGAACCCTCGTTCAACCAGACCCAGGTGCAACCCCAGTTGGACTTCAACTTCACCGAGGGCCTGCGTGCGTTGATGCGCCAGGATCCCGACATCATCATGGTGGGCGAAATCCGCGATCTGCAAACCGCGGAGATGGCGGTGCAGGCCGCGCTGACCGGCCATCTGGTGTTTTCCACCTTGCACACCAATGACGCGCCATCGGCCGTTACGCGTCTGCTGGAACTGGGCATCCCGTCGTACCTGATCAACGCCACCTTGCTGGGCGTGTTGGCGCAGCGGCTGGTGCGCACTTTGTGCAAACAATGCAAGGCCAAGGACGATGAAGCGACGCGCGAGGCGCTGGCCGAAGTCGTCAAGCCGTGGCAGATCAACGGGTCTTACCGCCCTTTCAAACCGATGGGATGCGTGGACTGCCGCATGACCGGTTTTCTGGGTCGCATGGGCCTTTATGAATTATTGGTGGTCAGTGAAGCATTCAAGAACACGGTCAGCCGCGAACCCAGCATCGATGCATTGCGCCGGCAGGCGGTGCAGGACGGTATGCGGCCCCTGCGGCTGGCTGGCGCGCTGCGGGTTGCCGAGGGCGTTACGGTAATGGCCGAAGTGTTGACCTGTACGCCACCGCTGATCTGATCGGATCGCACGAGTCCGGCGGTGGCGGCTGTCTTTTGCGCGCTACGTGGTATCCACATTCAAGCCAATATTGATTTCCGCGAGAATTTAACTACTAAAATTTTTTTGAGGAGACCGTGGATGGCTGTCAAAAGTCAGAAAGACTTTTTTTCGGGTCTGGTGTTTATCGTCATGGGGGCAGGCTTCGCATGGGGCGCGACCTCCT
>JANYBQ010000636.1 GCA_025360705.1 Betaproteobacteria bacterium
GCTCCTTTTCGCAGCGGCAACCTTCTTCAGGGTCGATTTCTTCGCGCCCGTCTTTTTGGGTGACGCGATTTTCGCAACAGCTTTTTTTGCTGGCACCTTTTTAGTTGAGACCTTTTTTCTAGCTGCAGGTGTGTCCACAACGTCGTGCGATGCCTTGGCGATGGCCTCGAAGCCACGCAGCAGACGTCCGGCCGGAATTTTCACAGGGACGCCTTTCGATGCGCCGCGCAGCGCACCGACAGGCGCCGCAACGAAGCCTTCCCCCAACACATCCTTGGCACGCGCATAATATTTTTCGCGGTCCGGCAAACCGTTGGTGCCGCCATTGATGCGTTTGGTGATGGTGACGAATTGCTCGCCATCGGCCAGCTCATTCAGGCCGTTGGTCTTCCAGAACAATCCCGCGGTCGAAAACGCCACCTCGGGTTGAGCCGCGAGTTCGGGCTGACCCACCAGGTCGGTAGCCAGCAAGTCGCCGTATTTTTTATAGTTGAAGCGGCCGGTAATCTGGATCGGCCCGCGCCCCTTGAAGCGTTTGCCGTCGCCTGCCTGTGTGTTGCCCAGGCGTTTGGCGAGATCGCTGGGCGGCTCGTAGCGCGTCTGCGCGGGAATGGGACCCCAGAGTTCTTCCATGAAACGAAACTCGGCCGACTCGTGCGCGAGTTGCGCCACGAACGCAGCGGTACGCAGCAAGGTGTCCACGCCATATGTCTGCATCGCGGTATTCAAGTGCGGCAGATACAGCCCCAGCTTTTGCGCGCCCAGGTTGGGCATAATGCTTTTAAGCTGCGGCTTGGTGATCATGGAGTAGTCCTGTGGGTGTTTGTTGCAGCCACAACATTACCGACAGTCCCCATGCTTGGCAAGCCGCAACGGCTTGGCGGCGATTTGCTGCGGCATCTGGTCATCCAGCGTGCAGGCGAGGCGTAACTGCGCCTTGGCGTAATCCCCATCACCCACAGGTTCGGAATTTCGTTTTGCACCGCTACGATCTGCCGCCGGTTTCGCGCCTGGGTCACTGCTGCCAGTGCAGTACGTATGGCAGGGCGCTTTTGTCCGGGTCCCCGGATGTTTTCAGCGCATTGTCATGCCGGGTGCTCCGACCTGCCTGGCGTGATGCAAACTACTGCGATGGACACCATGACCGAGCGAACCAAAGCGCTCCCCGGCGCTGCCGCGCAAACCGCGTTCCCCTCGTCCATTTCCAGAGCCGCGCCCTGGGTGGGCGGCTGGCTGGCGCTGATGGTGGTGATAACCATCGCGGGGCGCGAGGCAACGCATGAACTCGCGGTGTTCCAGATCATGGAGCTGCGCTCGCTGATCGGCCTGTGCATGTTGTACCCGCTGGTGCGCGCCAATGGAGGCATCCAGGCCATGCGCAGCGCGGTGCTGCCGTACCACGTCATGCGCAATGTGGTCCATTACGCGGCGCAGTTCGGCTGGCTGCTGGCACTCGCCATGATCCCGCTGGCGCAGGTGGTGGCGCTCGAATTCACCATGCCTATCTGGACCGCGCTGCTGGCGGTCGCGTTCTTGGGCGAGCGGGTGAATGCCTGGAAAGCGGCGGCCGTGGTTTGCGGGTTGGCGGGCGTTTATCTCATCGTCCGGCCGGCCAGCAGCGGTATCAGCGCGGGGCAGGCGATTGCGCTGGCGGCCGCCTTGGGTTTCGCGGTGTCCGTGACGATGACCAAGTGGCTGACGCGCCGCGATGGCGCCGTCGCCATCATCTTCTGGATGTTGGTGGTCCAGTCGGCGCTCGGCCTGGTGCCGGCATTGGCGGTTTGGCGCTGGCCATCCGGCGCCATCTGGGGCTGGGTGCTGGTGATCGCTTTTTGCGGCACCTTCTCGCACTATTGCATGGCACGCGCATTGCGGTATGCCGACGCGACCGTGGTGGTGCCGCTTGACTTCCTGCGTGTGCCGCTCACGGCGCTGGCGGGTTGGCTGATCTATTCGGAGCCGGTCGACCTTTTGATGGTGCTGGGCACGCTGCTAATCCTGGTGGGCAACATGCTGAATCTTCGGCGCGGGCGGAAAGAGGCTTGAGCGATCTTCGATGCGGCCGTCAGGCAGCCGTCATGGCTGCTGGGCGCTGCTGCGAAATTGTTTGGACTCGATGTCGTACTTGCGCATCAGCTCGAAGAAGGCGCGCTCAAAACTGCTCACGACACGCGACTGCAGGCATTGAGCAGTTGCAGCGCGGAAGGCTTCAGGCCGTCCACCGGCCACTTGAATTCGCGCGCGAAGTGGCGCACGAAATGCTGCGCCAATATAGCAATGTCTTCGCGCCGTTCGCGCAAGGCCGGCAGATTGGCCGCGATCCACGGGCTGGATGCGCGGTCCCGCTGAAACCATGCACACGGCGGAGTTACGCGCCGTTACTTGCGCGTGAATCGTTCTGCGCGAATTACTCTTTGATATCCACGCCGTAGAAGGTGTGGCGGCCAAACGGGCTGAGCTTGAAGTCGATTACTTTCTTGCTGATCGGCTTGAGCTGCACCGCATGGGCGATGGTGAACCACGGCGCCTGCTCCTTGAAGATCACCTGGGCCTGCTCGTAAAGCTTCGTGCGTTCGGCGACGTTGCTGGTGATCTTGGCCTTCTGCACCAGTTCCTCGAACTTCGGGTTGCAGAACTTGGCGACGTTGGAGCCATTGGTCTTGGCCGCTTCACAACCGAGCAGGGTTGCCAGGAAGTTGTCCGGGTCGCCGTTGTCGCCGGTCCAGCCCAGCATGCCCATCTGGTGTTCGCCGTTCTGCATGCG
>JANYBQ010000649.1 GCA_025360705.1 Betaproteobacteria bacterium
TGTTGAGCCAGCAATGGCCACTGCCCTGAACCTCCTCTGAGATCGAAGGAAAACCGCTAAAAAGGCATCTTGGGCATGCCCTTCATGCCGCCCATGCGTTTCATCATCTTCATCATGCCGCCGCCCTTCATCTTCTTCATCATGTCCTGCATCTGCTCGAACTCCTTGAGCATGCGGTTGACTTCCTGCACCTGAACGCCGGCGCCCTGCGCGATGCGGCGTTTGCGCGTGGCCTTGATGAGGTCGGGCTTGCGCCGCTCCAGCGGGGTCATGCTGTGGATGATGCCTTCCTTGCGGCGGATGTCTTTCTCGGCGCGGTTCATATCCACCTGGCCGGCTTTGGCGGCCATCGCCGCCGGCAATTTTTCCAACAAGCTTGACAGGCCACCCATCTGTTTCATCTGCTGGATCTGCGCCAGAAAATCGTTCAGGTCGAACCCGGCGCCGCTCTTGACCTTGGCGGCCAGCTTTTGGGCGGCCTGCATGTCCACGCCCGACGTCACCTGCTCCACCAGCGCCAGGATGTCGCCCATGCCAAGGATGCGCCCGGCATGACGTTGCGCGTCGAACACCTCCAGGCCATCGATCTTTTCGCTGGTACCGGCAAACTTGATCGGGGCACCGGTCACCTGGCGCACCGACAGGGCAGCGCCACCGCGCGCGTCGCCGTCGGTCTTGGTCAGGATGATGCCGGTCAACGGCAAGGCCTGTTTGAAAGCCAGCGCGGTATTGATCGCGTCCTGCCCCTGCATCGCGTCCACCACGAACAGGGTCTCGATCGGATCGAGCGCGCCGTGCAGGTCCTTGATCTCGCGCATCAGCACTTCGTCGATCGCCAGGCGGCCGGCGGTATCGACCAGCAACACATCGAAATAATGCTTGCGCGCGTAATCGAGCGCCGCCAGCCCGATGTCCACCGGCCTTTGGTCGGCGCTGCTGGGAAACCACTCGGCGCCGGCCTGTCGCGTCACGGTTTTGAGTTGCTCGATGGCCGCCGGGCGGTATACGTCCGCCGACACCGTCAGAACCTTCTTCTTGCGTTTTTCAATCAGGTAACGGGCCAGCTTGGCGGTGCTGGTGGTCTTGCCCGACCCCTGCAAGCCGGCCATCAGGATAACGGCCGGCGGCTGGGCCACCAGGTTGATGTCGCTGATGCCTTCGCCCATCGTCGCGGCCAGTTCGCGGTTGACGATACCGATCAGCGCCTGTCCCGGCGACAGGGACCCAAGCACTTCCTCACCCAGGGCTTTTTCCTTCACGCGGGCGATGAAGTCGCGCACTACCGGCAAGGCTACATCGGCCTCGAGCAAGGCCATGCGCACTTCGCGCAGCATGTCGGCGACATTCGATTCAGTGATACGTGCCTGGCCGCGAATTTCTTTGACCAGGCGCGAAAGTTTGTCGGTAAGGGAGGAGGCCATGGACAGGTGAGTGTGGTGTGCCACAGGGGCGGCGGGGGCGGAGCGACCCGCTAAACTGTACCCATGATACTAGCCAGTGACCCTGTCCTCGCGATTACCCTGACGCTGGTGGTGGCCGCTGGTTATCTGATGCCGGCGGTAGTGTTGGGGCGCAGCGACAAGGCGGCGCGGCTGGTGGTGCTGGTTGCATGGCTGCTGCATGCGGTCCTGCTGGCGCTGCGTCTGGTCGGCGCTGCACCGCACTTCGGCTTTGCCCCTGCGTTGTCCGTAACGGTCTGGCTGGTGGCGGCGGTGTACGGGGTCGAAAGCCGGTTTTATCCGCAGCTGCGAATCCGCCCGGTCATGTGCGTGCTGGCGGCGGCGGCCGTGGTGCTGGCCCAGATCTTTCCGGGCGCGCCGTTGTACCCCAGCGCTTCGGTATGGCTGCCTCTGCACTGGGCCTTGGGTATTGCGTCGTACGGCCTGTTCGGCGCCGCGGTCGCCCACGCCTGGTTTCTGGGCCGAACCGAGGATCGCATCCGAATGGCCGCCGACCCGAATAGCGGCATGCCCTTGTTGACGATAGAGCGTCTGACCTTCCGGTTCGTGGACGCGGGGTTCGTATTGCTGACGGCCACGCTCGTCGTGGCCTTCGTGTTCACCGAATCGCTTTACGGCAAGGGCACTGCCTGGCGCTGGGACCACAAGACCGTGTTCTCGTTGTTGTCCTGGTTAACGTTCGCGGTTCTGTTGCTGGGGCGCGCGCGGTTCGGCTGGCGTGGCCGCCGCGCGGTGCGGATGTTGTATGTCGGCTCCGGATTGTTGTTTCTGGCTTATGTGGGTTCGCGTTTCGTACTTGAAGTCATCCTCGGACGGACACCATGAAATACCTGCTGGTTCTGGCGGTAATCCTGATCGGGTTCTGGGCTTGGCGCTCCAGCCGTGAGGTGCGCAAGCCGCCATCTGCACGGCCCGGCACCGATGGCGTGAAAGCGATCGAGATGGTGCGTTGCGATGTGTGCGGAGTGCACTGCCCCAAGACCGACTCCCTGGCCGGCAAGCGGGGCGTGTACTGCACCGCGCAGCACCGAAGCCAGGCCG